>CAZEIN010000161.1:0-14463 GCA_964512425.1 uncultured Sulfurovum sp. | reverse complement strand
GTTTTTACTATAGCAGTATTTAATGAAGGAAATAAGGGTGGTGATTTGGTTTATCGCTATGGTGTCAATGTCAAATCAGTACCCGCCATCGGGAAACCAGCAGAGCCTACAGTAGCTCCAGAGCCCAAAAGTGAAACACCTGTAGTGGTGACAGAGGATAAAAAAGCAGAAGCCTCAAAGGCAGAGACCCATGAGGCTACGGCAGAAACACCTGTGCATGAGGGGAATGTAACCCAAATCTCGAAATAGCAATTCATGACTGTGCACTATCATCGTTCTCGTAAGGCATTTGTTGGATTTTGATTTGGTATCATTGGGGTTCATCAAGATGATTACCATAGTTTGGGATAATACGCGATACCTGCAAAGAGAGCCATCATGCATCCGACCAATAGAATGATTTTGGTATAGCTATAGGGTCTCTCTCCTGTAACCTCTCCATTTTGTCCATTGATAGCATAATAGTACTCTTTGCCCTTGAAATTAAAATGGGTTGCCCAGACGGGGAAGAGTGCATTTTTATAGGTGGCATTGGCGTAGTGGGTTTGCATCTGATTGATCTGCTGTTGGTCTCCGCCAATATCTCTGCGGATATCCCCTCGTATGATAGCATTCATTTTGGCTTGTGCCATCTCAAAGCCATTGTCTAGCCCTATAGAATACTCCTCAGCTTCAAAGCCACTGAGGTATTTGTCATCAAAAGGCTTGGATTGGCTCGTATCCCAATTGCCCAGTGCTGAGAGGATTTTGCGAGAGAGTGTTTCGCTCGCTTCTATGGTGACATCATCAAAATATCTCTCAACGCTACCTGAGACAGGTGTCCAGCGTACTCGGGGTTCCTGTACAGTCACTATCTGCTCTTTGCCATTGATGATTTGTCGTCGCTGCACGGTGACATAGTAGATATCCCCTCTCTGTCCATTGTACGTTGTGCTAGTACCTGCATCATACGTCCAGTAGGGGAGATAATAGCCCTTGAGGCTTTTGTCGGTGTCTACCAGTGTCTTGAGTGCGTTAGGTGCAAACCAGAGTGAGCCAATCCATTTACGAAATCTCTCTTGGGCCTGTTTGTGTGTGATGACAAAGGGGAGGATTGACTCTGGAGTGATCTCGTTGACAAACTCTGTGATAGTTGGGGTGTCACAATAGGGGCAGTTGGTACTCGTGGCATAAGGGGTGAGAGAAAATCCACTGCCACAGTTAGGACAGCTAATCTCCTTGATGATCTCTTTGGGGCTATTTTTCTCTAGCTGGGAGAGGGCAGTGCGTAGGTCATACTCCTGTATGAATAGCTTATGACTCTGTATAGTCGTACTCTTGTGGCAAAACGCACACGTGAGTGCTCCTGTGGCTGGGTTGAACTTGAGAGGAGCACCGCACCCCTCACAGGTAAAATGAATCGGTGTAAAACGCATAACTGCCTAGTGACTAGGAGGAGGTGGCGGTACGTGATCAAAGAGCTCTGAGAGTACGCTATCGGCTCTCTTCCATCCATCATACTCCTGTCTCCAAACAAAGGTCTCTGGGGTGAGTTTTCCCTGTGTAATCATCTCTACGAGTCCTGCATGATCAAAGGGACCGTTGGCTTTGCCATCGAAGGAGATATAGAAATTCTCCTTGCTGGGGGGTGGAGGTGGGGTTTGTGCTATGGAGGGTTTGCTTTTGAGTGCATCTGCCATCTGCTGCCCCATCGCTAGTCCAGCACCCATGCCTACCATATCGCCCATGCCGCTGCCTGCATTGCCCATGGCATTGCCTGTTTCGTATTTGAGATGGGCATCTAAATCACCTGTGATTTCACGGCTTGTTCGTTTGTCTATTGCCTCTTGAACCTCTTCAGGCAAGGAGATATTTTCTACTAGGATTTTGGTCAGCTTGAGTCCATACTCTGAGAAGTAAGGGGTGATACCTGTCGTGATATGCTCTCCAAAGAGCTCATAATTGGCTGCTAGATCGAGGATAGGGGTCTGGTCGTTGCCTAGCACTGTAGCGAGTTTGGAGACAATGATATTGCTCAGTTGTGCGTCTACTTCATCGATAGTAAAATGTCCATCAGTACCTACAATCTCACGCAAGAACGCTTCAGGATCACTAATCTGTATCTCATAGGTTCCAAAGGCACGTAGCCGTACCATACTAAACTCAGGATCTCTGACCATGATGGGGCCTTTGGTACCCCATTTGAGATCGATGAAGCGTTTGGTATTGACGAAATAGACCTCTGCTTTGAATGGAGAGTTGAATCCATGATCCCAGTGCTGTAGATCTGTGAGTATAGGGAGGTTATTGGTCTCTAGTTCGTAGAGTCCAGGGCTTAACACATCTGCAATCTGCCCTTCGTTTACAAAAACCGCCATTTGTGACTCTCGCACGGTGAGTTTGGCACCATATTTGATCGACTTGTCCTGACGTGGGTATCGCCACACCATGGTGTCTTGTGAATCATCTGTCCACTCAATAACATCAATAAATTGTCCAAATAGCCAAGAAAATAGTCCCATCTAGCTCTCCTTTGTCTCTGCTGGTATAGCATCGGTGGTTGCCTCTTCGAGTACGGGAATCTCTTCGGCTTTGGCTTTGACTGCTAGCAGTGCCGCTTTGAGCTCTTTTTCGGTGTTCTCTAGCTCTATGAGTGCTTCGGTACGTGCCTTTTTGCCCTCTTCTGTAATCTTGATAGAGTCATTGAGTGTGGCGATGAGTGTCTCATTGGCTTTTTTGATACTGGAGATATCAAAGATACCTCTCTCCATCTGCTCTCTGACTTCACGGTTGGCTTCTCTGAGTCCTTCGGCATTTTTCTCTAGGAGCTCATTGGTGAGATCAGCAGCTTCTTTGACAGCGATAGCTGCATCATGACTACGAAAGATCGTCACAGTCTGTGCCAATTGATTACGCCAAAGTGGTACAGTATTGACTAGTGTAGAGGTGATTTTGTTGATGAGGGATTTGTCATTTTCTTGGATGAGTCTGATGGAGGGGAGTGCCTGCATCGCTACTTGTCGTGAGAGTCTGAGGTCGTGTACTCTACGCTCTAAATCATCTCTAAATCCTCGAATCTCCTTGAGGTCTTGGATGGCGAGCATCTCTCCCTCTGTGGTCTTGGCTTCAAACTCTGGGATGATAGTCTCGTTCAGCTCCTCGAGTTTGGTTATGCCTGCTTGGATATAGATCTCTAGACTTCTGAAATACTCTAGATTGGCATCGTAGAGTTTGTCTAGTGAGACCACATCAGTCATGAGGGTGCTCTTGTGTTTCTCCAGGTTATTGGAGATGAGGTCAATCTGGTCTCTGACCTCTTCATACTCTTGGATGAACTTGACCACTGGCTTGGTAAACCCAAAAAGCTGTTGCCACCATGCGAGCTTTTTGTTGGGGTTGAACTCATCCATATCAAAGCCACGGATTGATGCCACCATCTCATTGAGGGCAGCACCCGCTCTGCCTGTTTCATTGTTTTTGACCCCATCAATCATACGGTTGGAGATATCATCGAGTTTCTCTTGGGCTTTAGAGCCAAAGTAGATGATGGAGTTGCGATCATTGATATCAAGCTCCTTGATGGCATCTAGGAGCTGTAGCGCTTCGCCCTCCATAATCTCAGGCAGATTTTCACTCTGCTCTGCGATGCTTGTCTCTATGACTTCTTTGGTTTTTGTTTCCATATGATTCCCCTTTTTAGTGTTTGATTTGTTCTTTGAGTACATCGATTTGTACATCTAGATCGAAGTGGTTGTTTGCTTTGAGCCGTTGTAGTTCGATATTGAATCTCTCCTCAACATCATCTAGCAGTACAGAGAGTTTCTCTCTGGTTTCTGCTGCGATATCCTCCTCATCCAACTGTGTGTAGGCATCGGTAACCTTGGCAATACCATCGATATAGACAATGAGAAATTTACGTGCTACTCTGATATCTTTGGGATCCTCCTGTATGACATCCAGTATGGTATCGGCTTTTTGTGTAGCGATTGTGAGTTTTTCATGGAGTTGTGTGTCATGAATCTTCCCCATATCACTGCGAATATCGGTGAGTTTGCGGTTGGCTTCATGAATCGTCTCCAAAACCAGCTCTGCTGAGACTCCTTTGATGCTACCTAGTTTGTCCTTTTTGGGATCCAGTCCATAGTAGAGCCAAAACCCGACAGGTGCCAGGATACCTACAAATAGAGAGGGCAGTATCTCTTTGCCCCCAACAAAAAAGCTCAGATAGAAACTGGTAACGCCCAAGCCCACCGCGGCCAGTGTCTTCAGCGGTGTCTTGGGTGCTTTGGCTAGTTTGGCCTTTTCATAGGCGATACTGTAGTCAAAGCCGCGTTTTGCCATCGTGACACTTCCCAGGAGCATGAGAAAACCAAGTCCGCCTAGCATAAACCCACTGTAGTCACTACTAAAAAGAGATTTGACCACAGAGATAAACAGTGGGATCAAAAAGAGATAGAGAAATCCCATCTTTTCTGGTTTTTGTACCTTTTGCCCGCTGATGCGTTTTGCTTTTGACATCAGTAGTCCTAAAAGGTAGAGGCAATACTACTGCCCACCGCATAAATCAGAAACAAGAGACCAAAAATGCGTGTATAATCCATAGTAGTTCCCCATATTTTTTTAATAATGTTAATTTTAGCGAAAGATTATTTATAATTCCTAATCGCTTTGGCAAGTATCTCAGTTGCCGCTGCTTTGTCTTTGAATCCTGAGACTTTGACCCATTTGTTAGGCTCTAGCATCTTGTAGGTCTCAAAGAAGTTTTTGATACGGTTAAGCTGGTGCTCTGGAATGTCATTGAGGTCTTTGATATCTTTGTAACGAGGATCGATCTTTTCAGTAGGTACAGCGAGGAGTTTTTCGTCTCCGCCACTCTCATCCTCTGTCATGAGTACACCGACCAAGCGACACTTGATGTAGCATCCAGCCTGTAGGGGATAGTCACAGAGTACGAGGATATCTGCTGGGTCACCATCATCAGAGAGAGTATTGGCCACAAATCCGTAGTTGGCTGGGTAGTGTACTGCTGAGTAGAGTACTCTGTCTACTGCGATGCCACCAGCCTCTTTGTCAAACTCATATTTGATGTTTGAGTTGAGTGGTACCTCGATAATTGCTTTGACTGCGTCTGGGTTGTCCCCATGACCGATTTGTGAAATGTCCATGTTTGTCCTTGTTATAAATGAAATAATTTGGCTTGAATCATAGCACAAAGTGGGTTAATCCAAGAATATGCCAATATTTGACATTTTTGACATTTACCTATGTTATACTGCGACTTGTAAAGCCAAACCTACCTGAAAAGGAGGGACGGAAAACCACAGGTCTTCTTTCTTGTTTTCTAATAAAAATAGATAAGCAGAAAAAGATGGCTGGGTTGCCTCATATTTCTTAGACTACGGTCTATCAAAAAGGCAAAAAATGAAAAAATTCTTCTTGGGTATGATTCTCTTGTCAGCATTTATGTTCTCTGCTACAGCACCACAGATGCAGAATGGCATCATAAAACGTAGCTGTATCGAAAAAAGAGAAGCAGCCAATATGGCATTGAACTCTATAGTTTTATTGCAAACCATTGTAAAAGGGTATGTTTATCATGGTAGTAAATATGGGGAAACAATGCTAGATCAGCAGATGAGATACTCTTTGGAGTCACTTGATAAGATGGTGGCTAAATTTAGTACACTTGAGAGCAAAGATGCAGTAGTGCAAATGTGTTTGAATATACTACCCATAAGTGTAATGGAGCTTAGAGACATTGTTAAAGAACAAGGAAGTATAGAGAATGACCAACTTCTGGTAGACTTGACAACTGTTATTGCGCAGGCAGTTATAGGTATAACGAGAGGATTGGAAAATGATCTTGTTGCTTATAAGGCAGACTCAAAACTTCTCAACTCATTTCTGAGTGTTCTGTAATTAGGAGAAAATATTTCAACCAAGGCCCAAAAATCAGAAGAGTGATTTTTGTGTTTGATGTGTGCTAGCTCATGAATGACGACATAGGTGATGCTAGCGATGGGTAGCATCATGAGTCTGGTATTGAGCGAGATATTGTTTTGCGTAGAACAGCTTCCCCACCTACTTCGATTATTTCTAAATGCTATTTTATTGGGATAGAGTTGCATCTTGTTAGCATATAACTCTACAATAGGTGTAATGGTTTCATGACATTGTGTCTGGTAATAGCTGTCTCTAAGTTTTTGTAGGATTTTGTGTGTGGGTTCTGAGTGGAGCGTGAAAAGTGCTGTTTGGTCGATGATTTGCATCTGTTCATTTGGGCATGTTGAATCATGATCGATAACGACACGATAGCGTACTCCTAGCAGGTAGATGACTGCATCAGGATCAGTAAGCTTGGGTTTTTTGTGGCTTTTTTTGAGCTGTTTGGCTATCCATGTGGTTTTACTGCTAAGAAAATCATGAAGATAGGATTCAGATACACGCTTGTGAGCAGTGAGAGTAATGTCTCCTTTTAGAACACGCAAATAGATGTATTTGAGCTCGGGTTTTCTGATGATAGTATAGTCAAAAGCAACCTCTCCATCATCAAAATGATAGGTCTTAGGCATCTTCGTCATTGAGGCTATAGGGTATCTCTCTCTGTTCTAGTGTGCTGATGTATCGTCCAAAAGCTTCTCTGGCTTGGTCATTGTCTTGGGAGGCTACCGATATGGTGGTTTGCCACCCATCACTCATGAGCTTTGGCAGGGATGAGAACTCTACACTAGAGGGCATCTGCTCCATGACGGAGATGAGCTCACTCTCTCTACAGAGGGCAGTGAGGGTATAGCGGTGGAGAGGTTTACTCTCTTTGAAATGGGTCTCGAGGATAGCCTCTACCATGGGGTGGCTCATCTCTGGAAATCCTGGCATAAAAAAGTAGCGATTCTCTAGTTGAAATGCAGGCATTTTGTTGATAGGATTGGCTAGAAGTCTGGAGCCTTTTGGGAGCATTCCCATATTGAGTGCATGGGGATATTTGGCAGTATCTACACGACTAGAGATGATCTCTTGGGCTTCTAGGTGAGGATAGAGTTTTCCATCAGCCAACGCAGTAGCTGCACAGAGGCGTGTATGGTCATCAGGGGTAGAGCCTATCCCACCAAAGGAGAAAAGAACGGTATCAGGTTGCGATTGGATAAATTGAATCGTTTGGATGATGAGATCGGGGTCATCTTCTATGGTGAAGCACCCTGTGAGTTTATGTCCTCTCTCTAGCAGTGCCTTGCTCACAAAATCAAAGTGCTTGTCTGTGCGTCTGCGGTTGAGGATCTCTGTACCGATAATGAGGGTGAAGAATCTCACCTCTACTCCTTGATATAGTTTTTGAGCTTTCGACCTACTTTGGGGTGTTTGAGCTTTTTTATGGCAGAAGATTCGATCTGCCTGACACGCTCTCTGGTGACATTGAGCTCTTTGCCAATCTCTTCGAGGGTACGGTCACTGGCATCGTTGAGTAGACCAAATCGCATCCGTACGACTGCTTCCTCTCTGTCATTGAGTTGGTCGAGGACATCATCAATCTGCTTGTTGAGGTCATCGTTCATCACGGCATCTGTGGGGCTTAGTGTGTTGCGATCTTCGATAAAGTCACCGAATCGTCCATCATCCTCATCACCTACGGGGGTCTCTAGTGAGACTGGCTCTTTGGTGATTTTGATCACATTTTTGACCTTGTCTACTGTGAGTCCTACCTCCTCAGCGATAGTGTCGAGATCTGGTTCTTTGCCTGTCTCTTGGAGATGTTTTCGGATGATTTTGTTGATACGGTTGATGGTCTCAATCATGTGTATAGGGATACGGATAGTACGTGCTTGGTCTGCGATAGCACGGCTGATGGCTTGACGGATCCACCAGGTAGCATAGGTAGAAAACTTGTAGCCCTTTTCGTACTCAAATTTATCAACAGCTTTCATGAGTCCGATATTGCCCTCTTGGATGAGATCGAGAAAAGGCAGTCCGCGGTTGGTATAGCGTTTGGCGATAGAGACGACCAGTCTGAGGTTGGATTTCCCCATGCGGGTTTTGGCTTTTTCGCTTCGTGCTTTTCCGATATGTATCTGGTTGAGAATCTCTTCGAGTTTCTTGGGATCGAGGTTAAAGCTATCTTTACTCGCTTCTTTGGTCTCAAAGAGTTTTTTGATTTCGACATAAGTGCTGACCATAGTGGTTTCAGGTACGGCATTGATGATGTCGTCTTTGTCCATTTTGATAATATTATCTAGGATTTTTTGGTGGTTGGCTCTGAGTGTGTCGTTGAAGAGCTGGAGTTTGTACTCTAGTCGTTTGAGCTCTATCTCAAACCCATCGTCACTCTTGAGTGCTGTCTCCATCGCTTTGACTAGTTCATTGATCAGTTTAGAGGTGGGGCCGAGGTTTAGTAGGGCATTTTTGAGTTGATCTTTTTTAAAGGCTACCTTGAGACGCTCATGAAATATTTTCTCATCAGCTGTCTCGTTGTCGAGGAGTTTTTGCATCTCATTGCGTGCTTTGATCCAGTCTTTTTTGGTTTTTTCCAGATACTTGAAGCTTTCTACGACTTGATTGACTCTTTTGTTGTCGCCTTTAGTTACTTCAGCCGTCTCTGTACTCTCTTCTGTATCGTCAGCATCATCTTCATTGTTGTTGTCTTCAAAACTCTTAAAGAGCTCTTTGACCCGTCTTTCTCTGTTGAGGAGGGGTTGCTTGTAGTTGAGAATATAGTCGATGAGATAAGGGACAGAGCAGATGGCATCGATGATAATATCCTCACCTTCTTCAATTTGTTGGCTGAGTTCTACCTCTTCTTCTTTGGTCAGTAGAGGGATTTTACCCATTTCTCTAAGGTACATACGTACAGGAGAATCAGAGCGACTCCATTCGAGCAGCTCTTTTTCTTTGGTCATATCAAAGGTGTCTTCTTCGTTGCTCTCTGCTTGTTTTTTACGGGCAGTTTCACGCTGTTTGACAGCTCTGTCTGTCTGTGCTTTGGCAAACTCAGAAGCAGAGACAATTTTGATATTTTTATCTTTGGAAAGTTTAGCTATCTTTTTAGCTTGCGCAGCAGTAATTTGCTTATCAAACTCTTTTGCGACACCTTCAAAGGTAAGTAGGTTTCCCTTTTTTTTGCTACCAAATAGCTCTTCGACTTTTTTCATACTGTCTTTTGCTGCCATGTGTGTGGACTCCTAACGATTGTGAAGAATAAATTTTTAAATTAATCATGGATTATACCCAAAAAAGTTTAAATTCAGGGGGCTTGTCGTCTTGATAGGCTCTTTACCCAAATCTAGAAATAGACATTCATGACTATGCACTATCATCGCATTCAAGGGCTTCGCGTAAAACCATCGCCGAACCTATGGGTGCGACTCAAATTTTACACAAAGCCCTTAAATGCGAGCATAGCACATATTCAAAGAATTCTATTTCGGGATTTGGGCTTTATGCTTTTTTAGATATAATCGCACAAATATTTATACGCACCCCAATGGTGCAAAAAGGATTGACTTTGCAAGGAAAAGTTTGGAAATTTGGTGACAATATTGATACGGATTTGATCATAGCAGCACGCTATCTCAGCACCAGTGAACCTAGCGAACTGGCAAAATATGTGATGGAGGATGCTGATCCCTCATTTGTGGGTAAAATGCAGTCAGGCGATATCATCGTAGCGGGTGAAAACTTTGGCTGTGGTTCTTCACGTGAACATGCGCCTATCGCACTCAAAGCAGCAGGTGTTGCAGCAATCATTGCACCGACATTTGCACGGATTTTTTATCGCAATGCCTTTAATATGGGCTTGCCTATCTTTGAGCTCCCCGAGGCAGCAGAGATTGCAGAAGGCGATACCGTACGTATCGATATGGAGAGTGGCGAGGTCATCAATGAGACGCAGGGTAAAACCTACCCATTTACACCGATTCCAGCGTTTATGCAGGAGTTAGTTGATGCAGGTGGGCTGATTGCTTTTGCACAAAAAGAGATCTCGGAGGCACGCTCATGAGTAAAAACTATACCATTGGTGTCATCAAAGGGGATGGCATAGGCCCGGAAATCGTAGATGAGGCGATCAAAGTACTCGATGCGGTAGCATCCGTAGAAGACCTCAATTTTGATTACAGAGAGATGCTCATGGGGGGTATCGCTATCGATGAGACAGGTGTGCCTCTACCAGATGAAACGATTCAGGGAGTCAAGCAGTGTGATGCGGTACTCTTTGGTGCGATTGGTGGCCCCAAGTGGGATGGTGTGGAGCGTCACTTGAGACCTGAGAGTGGATTATTGGCACTGCGCAAAGAGATGGGTACGTTTGCCAATCTGCGTCCTGCAATGGTCTATGAGGAGCTGGTCAATGCCTCAACACTCAAACCTGAAGTCCTCAAAGGTGTAGATATCATGGTGGTGCGTGAGTTAACCGGTGGTATCTATTTTGGACAGCCTAGAGAGCAGCATAGTGATCGTGCATTCAACACAATGATCTACACTAGAACAGAGGTGCTTCGTATCGCAAAAGTGGCTTTTGAGATTGCTATGAAGCGGGATAAGCGACTCTGTTCTGTGGATAAAGCCAATGTATTAGAGGTGAGTCAGTTCTGGCGAGATATTGTCGAAGAGGTAGCTACGGACTATCCTGAAGTGGCACTGAGTCATATGTATGTAGACAATGCTGCCATGCAACTCATTCGTGAACCCAAGCAGTTTGATGTGATTTTGACAGGGAATATCTTTGGAGATATCCTCTCAGATGCTGCTAGTATGCTCAGTGGTTCTATCGGTTTACTCCCTAGTGCCAGTACGGGTGAGGGTGTGGGGCTCTTTGAGCCTATTCATGGCTCTGCTCCTGATATCGCAGGACAGGGGATTGCCAATCCTATCGCTACGATTGCGAGTGCTGCGATGATGTTGCGATATTCGCTCAATGAGCAGTCAGCTGCAGATCGTATCGATGAAGCGATCAAGCTGGCTTTGGCTGAGGGATACCGCACAGGTGATATCGGTGCTTTTGATGCCAAAGAGATCTGTGCCACCGAAGAGATGGGTTCCATCATCGCCAATTTTGCTTCTAGAGAGTAAGTGGCATGATGGAAACCAAAGCAAAAGTCCTCATAGATTGCCAGGATGCCAAGGGGCTAGTGTATAACATCTCCAAAGTATTCTATGAGCATGACCTCAATATCGATAATAACCGTGAATTTGTAGACAAAGAGGCTCAGAAATTTTTTATGCGTACGGTAGTGACGGGCAAGTTTGATCCTACTGATTTGGAGCGTGAGCTCAGAGCGATACTCCCCTCCAATGCGGATTTGCGTGTGATACTTCCCAGCCGTAAAAAAATTATCTTACTCGTAACCAAAGAGTCTCATGCACTAGGGGATATCCTGATCCGCCATGCAGATGGTGAGCTCGAGGCTGATATCGAAGCGGTGATGGGTAACCATACGGTGCTAGAGGAGTTGGTGCGCAAATTCGATATCCCTTTTTTCCACGTACCAGCAGAGGGATATAGCAGAGAGGAGCATGAGGGAAATGTGATGCGTATGATTGATGAGATGGAGTTTGACTATATCGTACTAGCCAAATATATGCGTATCTTGACCCCCGCATTTGTGAGTCGTTATGAGAAAAAAATCATCAATATTCACCACTCCTTTCTCCCTGCATTTATCGGGGCAAATCCGTATAAACAGGCCTATGAAAGAGGTGTCAAAATCATCGGAGCTACGGCTCATTTTGTCACCAATGATCTCGATGAGGGTCCTATCATCGCCCAAGATGTCATTCCTGTGAATCATCGCTTTAGCTGGCAGGATATGCAAAGAGCTGGACGAGATGGAGAGAAGATTGTGCTCTCACGTGCACTCAATCTCGTACTGCATGACCGTGTCTTTGTGCATGGCAACAAAACGATTATTTTTTAATGTTTTCCACCCAATACTCCGGCATTCACAAACGCAAGCGCCCGTTTCACGGGTTGAGTGTTCATTTGTCGCATGGGGTGGAAAATATTTTGAGAGGTGAACCATGTTCAATATCGTCCTAGTGGAACCACAAATCCCACCCAATACAGGTACCATCGGTAGGCTCTGTGTCAATCTGGGTGCTACACTACATCTGATTAGGCCACTGGGTTTTGATATCGATGACAAAACAGTCAAGCGGGCAGGGTTAGACTACTGGCATCTGGTAGATTTGGTAGTCTGGGAAAGCTTCTCAGCATTTCTGAAAGCCCATCCGATTACAGAGCATAGCCATATGGCAACGACCAAAACAGACAAACTCTACTGGGAGGCAGATTTTCAACGTGATGATTATATTCTCTTTGGGTCTGAGACCAAGGGGATAGATGAAAAGGTATTGCTCGATCATCCTGAGCAGTGTATCACCATCCCGATGGGCGAGGGCGGCAGGAGCCTCAATCTAGGTGTGAGTGTAGGGATTGTTGCCTATGAGGCACTCAGGCAAAACTATGAGGGGTTTGAGAAAATCACGATCCTCAATAAGGAGGCACTATGAGTATTGGCGATATCTTCTATATCTTTGCAATCATTCTTTTTTCTATGATGACATTTGCGATTATACGTGGGAATTTTAGACGTAAGTTCAATGACAAGGGGGAGAGACTCGACCTCATCGAAAAAGAGAAAGCCTCACAGAAACCCAAAGCAGAGGAGGCATCATAGATGGATATACTTTCCACTGCCATACTCTTGCTGTTTATTCTAGATCCTTTTGGCAATGTACCTCTACTACTGAGTATTCTCAAAAATATAGATCCAGAAAAGCACCGTAAAATCATTATTCGAGAGATGTTGATAGGGCTCTTTATCTTGGTGATATTTCTCTTTTTTGGTGAACGTTTTTTGAGTATCTTTGGCTTGGAAACACAGGCGATTACGATTGCTGGAGGGATTATCTTTTTTGTGATTGCTCTGAAGATGATTTTCCCCGATCCCAATGGGCATAGTCTTTTTGTCTCTAGTTCAGATGAGGAGCCACTGGTTGTTCCTATTGCGATTCCGATGATTTCTGGGCCTGCTTCGATTGCCACATTGATGCTGCTTGCCAAATCTCACCCCACAGAGATTAACAGTATTTTGATCTCTGTAGTGATTGCATGGCTGGTGACTTCTGTGATTCTCCTCTCCTCCCCCAAGCTCTATAAAGTCCTCAAACGCCGAGGGCTCACAGCGATGGAGCGATTGATGGGGATGCTACTTTTGATGATGGCAGTGGAGATGTTTATTCGTGGTATCAGAGAGTTGATACCGACGTTTGTCTAGGGGTACGGTATCAAATGATAACGTGCTCTACCGTTTCCATCCATCCCTTTTGGTTGTTTTCCGTTTTTTACTAGTGCGGGCAGTTTTGTTTTTTTTACGCCCAAAGGCACCCGCTGCTTTTTTGATTTCTGTTTTGGCTTTTGATTTTTTTTGTACGGTGTGTTGTTTGGCTGGTGCATAGTCTGGGAGTATCTCTTTGGGAATGGCTCTGCCCAAGAGTCGTTCTAAATCTTTGAGAGCAATAGATTCCTCAGGAGTACTGAGTGTAATGGCTAGTCCCTCTGTACCTGCACGTCCTGTGCGTCCGATACGGTGGATATAGTCTCCTAGCACATGAGGGATATCATAGTTGATGACCACCCTCATCGAGGGGATATCCAATCCTCTAGCAGCGATATCGGTAGCGACGAGTACGCGGATGCTACCCCCTTTGAATCTCTCCAGTGCTCTGGTTCTAGCTCCTGAGCTTTTGTCTCCGTGGATCGCTTGGCTCCGGAGACCGCTAGCATTGAGTGCCAGTGTGAGCTGATCTGCTAGCTCCTTTTTGCGGACAAAAACCATCACTTGGGTATAGTTGCGTGACCCAATCAGCCAAGAGAGGAGCTCCTCTCTCTTCTCTCGCATAACAGGGTAGAGAATCTGTTTGACAGAGCTAGCTGTGGCTCCCATGCGATCTACTTCGATGCGTTTTGGTTTGTGCAGTATCTCATCTGAGAGTCGTTTGAGAGCGGGGGTGAGTGTGGCTGAGATGAGGATGGTCTGTTTTTGCTTTGGTAGATAGGTGAGTATCTGACTAATCTCATGGATAAAGCCCATATCCAGTGTCGTATCGGCTTCATCGAGTACGAGATAGCAGATTGACTCGAGTGAAATAGTCTGGCGGTTTAGATGCTCCAGTAGCCGTCCGCTGGTTGCGATGATGATATCCATGCCTGTAGAGAGTCTGTTGGCTTGGGCAGTGATATTGGCACCACCATAGAGTAGGGTCGCTTTGAGCGGCAGGTACTTGCCATAGGCTTGAAAGCTCTGGTATATCTGTTTGGCGAGTTCTCTGGTGGGTACGAGGATGAGGGCTTGTGGGTAGTGTTTGCCCTCTGGATGTACTTTGGAGAGCTCTTGGAGGATGGGCAGTGCATAGCCTGCTGTCTTGCCACTGCCTGTTTGTGCTCCTGCGAGGATGTCTCGTCCTGTGAGTATAGCCGGGATGAGTTCTTTTTGG
>CAZEIN010000160.1:0-5552 GCA_964512425.1 uncultured Sulfurovum sp. | reverse complement strand
TGATGGTCAGCGTACCGTAGTGATCGGTGAGCAAAAAGGCCGTGGTGTCAAGAACAAAATCAAGCGTAACTTCGGTATGCCTAATCCTGAAGGATACAGAAAAGCTCTCAGAGCTGTTAAGCTAGCTGAAAAATTTGATATCCCTGTACTCATGCTTGTGGACACCCCAGGTGCTTATCCAGGATTGGGTGCTGAAGAGCGTGGACAGAGTGAAGCGATTGCGCGTAACCTCTTGGAATTTTCTGGAGCCAATGTTCCTATGGTCTCAGTCGTGATTGGCGAGGGTGGTAGTGGTGGGGCACTGGCTGTCGGTGTGGCAGATCGTTTTGCGATGATGCGCTACTCAGTATTCTCTGTGATTTCCCCAGAGGGATGTTCTGCGATCCTCTGGAGTGATCCCAGCAAAGTAGAACAGGCGACCAAAGCCATGAAAATTACCCCTGACTCTCTGCTGGAGCATGGTTTGATCGATGATATTATCGATGAGCCACTCAAGGGTGCACACCGTGATAAAAAAGCAGCTGCCGAGGCACTCAAAGCCTACTACCTCAAGTCCGTCTATGAGCTCAGAGAACTGAGCAAAGAGGAGATGCTAGAGAAACGTTACGCCAAACTCACCGCTCCAGGTGCCTTCAAAGAGGACTAATCCTCTTGTTTGCATCATTTGTTGAGTGGGTGGTCGCTACAGTTGATAGCTGGGGCTATGCAGGCATTTTTGTGGCGATGTTTCTAGAGAGCAGTTTTTTCCCTTTTCCCAGTGAAGTAGTCATGATTCCTGCAGGGTATCTAGCTTTTCAGGGCAAGATGAATATCCTGGCAGCGATACTCTCAGGTATCGCTGGTTCTCTAGCTGGGGCTCTGTTCAACTACCTGCTGGCTGCCAAATATGGACGACCTTTTTTGCTACGTTATGGCAAGTATGTTTTTCTCAAGCCTGAATCTTTGGAAAAGCTGGAATCCTTTTTTGCCAAACATGGCGACATCTCTACATTTAATGGTCGATTGATTCCTGGTATCAGGCAGTATATCTCGATGCCAGCAGGTCTAGCACGGATGCATCTGGGTACATTTTCTCTCTATACAGTGCTGGGTGCAGGTATCTGGGTGACCGTATTGGCATTGCTCGGCTATTATCTAGGGGCCAATGAGGATCAAATCTCTCATTATCTCAAGAGTGCCACGCTCATCGCACTGCTCTGTATCGCTGGGCTAAGTCTCTTCTATTGGTTGCGTCAGAGAAACAAGGGTGGTCTATGATACTGGCTGATGTGGGCAATAGGCATGTGCATATCTGGGAGGATGGACATGTCTCTCATCTGGCATTTATGGATGCCATCGAACAGTATGGCACCGATGAGGTTCATTATATCAATGTCAGCTGTGCCCATAGTGATACCTTGGCGGCACTGGATGGATGGGTGGATATCTCTGAGAGACTCTCGATAGAGGGTGAGTATGAGGGGATGGGTGTCGATCGCAAAGCACTCTGCTTGAGTCATGATGATGGTGTCTTTGTGGATGCAGGCTCAGCGATTACTGTGGATAGGGTAGCTGGTGGCATCTATCAGGGTGGCTTTATCCTACCTGGGATACATGCCTACGCCAAAGCCTATGCAACCATCTCTCCGATTCTAGATCAGCAACTCAATCGAGCAGTGGATTTGGCAGTACTGCCAAAAAGCACTAGAGACAGTGTGAGTTTTGGCACTATAGCCCCCATTGTTGCTGTGATAGGGCAGATATCTGCTGGTACACCTCTCTATTTTACTGGTGGGGATGGTGCCTATCTCTCACGGTACTTTGAGGATGCTATCTGGGATGAAACACTGCTGTTTAATGGCATGAAAAAACGTTTGAAAAGGAAAATATAATGATAACCATAGCACTACCCAAAGGAAGAATTGCAGAGGAGACACTATCGATTTTTGCTGAGATTTTTGGTGGAGAGTTTGCCTTTGAGAGTCGCAAGCTGATACTAGATATCGGGGAGTTTCGATTTCTCAATGTACGCAACCAAGACGTGCCTACCTATGTCGAGCACGGTGCCGCAGATATTGGTGTAGTAGGGCTGGATGTCATCACTGAAAAAGAGCTCGACATCATCAAACTACTCGATATGAGACTAGGCAGATGCAAGGTCGCCATCGGCATCAAAGATGAAGATACACTCGACTGGAACAAACCAAATATCAAAGTCGCCACCAAGATGGTCAATATCGCCCGTGACTATTTTTCTCAAAAAGCAGTCGGAGTAGAGGTGATCAAACTCTATGGCTCTATCGAGTTGGCTCCACTGGTAGGGCTGGCTGATGCGATTGTCGATATCGTAGAAACTGGCAGTACCATGAGAGAAAATGGACTCAAAGTAGCCGAAGATATCATGGACTCCTCCGCACATCTCATCGCCAACAAAAATAGCTACTACGCTAAAAAAGAGGAGATACTCTCCCTCTATGAAAAAATCAAAACGGTTGTAGAGAGCAGGTAATATGCCCAACAAAACAGAAGCACTAGATCTCTATGCCAAGATCGAGGGGATGCTAGAGAACGAGGAGGCGATTGGCACTCTTTATGGCACCTATCTCAAAGCGCTTGATGGTATCTCGTTTGACTCATTGCTGGATGTGGGGTGTGGTTCTGGTGGATTTTTGGAGCTCATTGGACGTCTCTTTGCTCCTGCACAGCTCAAAGGTATCGATTTGAGCCCGCTCATGGTGGCACGTACGGTTGCCAGAGGGATTGAGGCAGAAGCCATAGACCTCTGTCAGTTGGAGGGGCAGTATGATGTTATCACTGCGGTATTTGATATGGTTAATTATCTCGACGGCAAAGGGCTTACACGATTTATGCAGTGTATCCACGAGAGACTGACAGATGGCGGTTACTTTATCTGTGATATCAACAGCCTATATGGCTTTGCAGAGGTTGCCAGTGGGAGCTTCACGGCAGAGGATGGAGAGAAGTTTCTCGTCATAGACAGTGAGTATGAGGAGGGGGTCTATCGCTCCTGCTTTACACTCTTTGAAAAGAGAGGCGAATGCTACCACAGATCAGACGAAGAGATTACGCAGTACCACCATACCCCAGAGGCAGTCGCCCTTGCAGGAGACCTGCATCTCCTGAGCGATACCTCTATCACACTCTATGCCCAAGAGAGTGATAAACATTTTTTACTCTATCAAAAAAGGAGACCCAAATGAAACATCTCATGATTACTCTAGGAGCTCTCGGGCTTATCACTGCATGTGCACCAGCACCTGTGACTCAACAGGGCAGTGTACAGCCTACGAGTAGCAGTAGTGCAAGATGCAGTTCTGGGATAGAATGCCAAAATATAGGATTGGACTATGTAGGCAAAGCAGACCACAAAAACTATGCTATCGCCAGTAAATATTTCAAAAAATCATGTGCGTATGGAATGAGTGAGGGGTGTAATAATCTAGCCTTTCTCTATGCCAATGCCCGAGGTGTAGAGCAGAGCTATACACTCGCGTATAAGTACTGGGGCAAAGCGTGTCGCATGGGCAACCAAGCTGCCTGCTCCAACCTAGAGCTTGCCAAGGACAAAGTAGCAGCGATGCACAAACGCTAGTCGTTTAGAGTAGTTTTTCTAGCTCCTCTGCACTACCGGCCAACTCAACTTTGGTGACCTTTTTATCCTCTAGTGTCATGATGATAACTTTGGTAGCTTCTTGACCCTCTTTGAGCTGCTTTGCCATCTCTTTGTCATAGATGAGCATCATGCTGTAGTTGCTCTCTCTGAGATCAGGCAGGGCAAAGCTGTTCTGAATCACAACAGGCATCGCAGAGATGTCTGCTACGATGATCGCTTTTTTACTCTCTAGATACCCCTCTGGTTTTTCCAACATAAAGACTTTGATGATGTGCCCTGTATCTTTGGTAAATGCGAAGATCATTTTCTGTGTGGTTGTGGAGAGCTTATGGGTCTTGTCAAACTGGTCAGGCAGTGTATAATCGATGGTTGAGCCTACGCCAAAGTGTTTTTCTGTAGGGGTGATACTGAGTTTGTATTTGCTAGCGTCATAGTTGCTTTTGCCATTGATACCAAACAGCACACCTGCAGCGATAACAATGAGTCCGATGAGTATGAGTAATATTTTTTTCATGGTTTTCCTTAAGTAAGTTCGGCATTGTACTCAAAAGGGATTAATGAAAACTAAACCAAGATTTCTCAAATCACCAAATCACTAGATTCAAATAATTCATCGTCCTCTCTAGTACTTCTCCCTCTGCATTGCGATACTGCTCTAGTACCTGAGTGATCTTTGCTCTTTGGGGCGGCATGCCTCGGGCTTTGAGGTGCCAGCTGTAGTTTTCTATCTCTTCTTCCCAGGACTTGATGCGGATTTTCTCTTCGGTGTGCTCGATGACTTGGTAGGGGTGTTGTTCGCTCTCTAGCCATGTCTTGAGGGTGGTGGCGGAGTTGGGTGGTTGGTAGGTGCCACCATGTGTCTCAAAGAGTGCTTCGATGAGTTCGGTACCCCGCTTGCCTCCCCAGCCCAAGAAGAGTTTGGTATCAGCTGCATCGTGCATTTTTTGAAAATGCTGTGCTTTTTTGAGTGCTGGGAACATCGTAGCGATGGCTATATCATAAGGGGCATGAGGCAGCGTATAGGCCTCCCAACTGCTGATATATGTGGTGATGTTGTTGAGATGGTGACTCTTTGCATCTGCACGGAGGATACGGAGCATCTCTGGTGAGATATCTACTGCATCGATATGAGATGCTTTGTGTGCGACCCTGAGCGTGTAGGCTCCAGTGCCACATCCGATATCGAGGATACGCTTGCCCTCTAGCTGTATCCCCGCATCGACGATTTTTTGACAGATGGCTACTTCTAGTACATTTTTGTCTGTGGTATAGCGGTTATAGTGTTGGGCTTTTTTATCCCACTTTTCTGTGAGACTTTTTTGGGTAGGATTGTTCATAGAGAGAACTTCTCAAAATCGTTGTAGAGTAGGTCTGTGACCATGCAAGTCTGGGTGAGTGACTCCCCCAAGTTTAGAATACTTTTGATGGCTTCTGAAACTTGGAGAGAAGCGAGGAAAGTGACGTTAAAAGAGGGGTTTCCTAGGGTCTGCTCTGCACCATCAGAGCTCTCTGTGTGATAGAGTTTTTCCAGTGAGGTATCAGTGGCTATCTGCCCTGCAAACCCACCGATTGCACCATGGACAAAGGATTTTTGCTTCTCTTGGCATATTTTGGCAAGCTGTAGTTTGGTTTGAGGTGTATCCAGTGCATCTATGATGAGATCACACGCTTCTATGAGAGAGAAATCTTCTAGTGGATCAAAGTATTGTGCATATGTTTCTATATGAATGGTAGGGCTGATACGCTCAAGTGCCTCTTGGACAACAGTGACTTTGGATTTGCCTAGTGTTTCTAGGGTGCAAAAGTTTTGTCTATTGAGATTGTGCTCTTCGAAATGGTCAGGATCAAAGAGTGTGAGCCTACCAATGCCGATACGGGTCAGCATCTCCGCGATATGCCCACCCAGTCCGCCTGTACCGATGATGGCAATATGGGTACT
>CAZEIN010000159.1:0-3735 GCA_964512425.1 uncultured Sulfurovum sp. | reverse complement strand
TGTGAGATTCTCTCCACGGTACATCCGAAGTGTCATCTCCTCAAACCCTATCGTCTTTTGTGTAGGCTTGGCTCTGGCACCAAAACCATAATGCATCTCACTAGGATCCGTCACGCCATAGAGAGCCTCTCTAGCATCGATCCACTCCTTGGTATCAATGGTGTGTACCCAGAGTTTTGCCTCATTTTTAAAGGGCTTCTCCTGGAGCCATAGTACCATGCAGCCTGGGTCATCGAAAAACCACGTACGCCCATCAGGGGCTACCACCTCAGCGGCATTCTCTTCGCTCTTGAGTAGCATCGCACACTGGGTGTCATTGGTTTTGCCTATCTCGATGGGTAGAGGCTTCATCGCGGTGTTTCCAGTGACGATGGTGATAGGACCGTCTTGGGTCGCCATAGAGACAAAGATCCCAGCGATGATTGCCACCATCACCAAACTGACTAAAATAGGTAAAACTTTTTTCATAACAATACTCCATTTTTGATATAAAACAGTGCCACATATCCAGAGCATAGTAGCACAAAAACACTAAGTAACCCAAGAGCACTACGTCTCTCACCTGCCCTATCCTCTCCCAGATAGAGCCCCATAATCGCCCAAACCAGTGCCATAAAACCACCGACAAACAGAGAACCCCAAATCGCATACCCTACAAAATGGTACTCCGATTGCATCATACAAAAGGGGCATTTGTGCGTAGGCAGTTCATAGACATAGGTACCAAAGAAATAGACCACGCTATAGTATGCAACCACGATAAACAGCAGCGTAGCCAGGAGTGCAATCACCCTCTGGCCAAACAGCAGTGCAGCCATCAAGAGCACATAGAGCAGATAGAAAAGCCCCAAAAGCTTGGGGATATCCAAACCAAAAGGCAAGGGATTGGCTCCCTCCAGCTGCCCAAAGAGTGCAGAGCAACAGCTCACAGGTGCACGCAAATCTATCTGAGAAAAGTATGCCAAATCCAACCAGCCCTCGCCCAGCACCAAGGCAAAAATCACGACAAACAGCCAAGATTTGGGGCGAAATATCGGATAGTTTTTTGCCTCTAGATCATAGCGGTTGAGTGCCATCCAGAGCAGAAGAAAAAAGAGTATCAACAGCTTGACAAAGAGCAGGTTCATCCCATAGTCATTGGCAGATATGACCCCAGCTGCACACATCGCTCCAGGTACCAGCACCGCTAGGTTGTCAATCGCAAAAACAAAATAGACCACCAGAAAGAATTTGACCACAAACACAAACAGTAGAATCGTCATCACCAGATAAGCACGCCGCTCCAGCACAAACTGCCGCTGGGAAAAGCTCCCAAAATCCCAACGGCGTAATATCCCTACAGTCACGACAAACGCCACCCCCATCAACAGCAGCAGTATCGCTTCGCTGAGAAGATAGACGATGACTTGGTTGCTGAGAAAGATGTTATTCATCACCCACGATCTCCCCATCCTCCATCGGCACCACCCTATGCGGGAAATCCAAGCCCTCAAAGAGCGGATCATGCGTAGCGATCACAATGGTTTTGCCCAGTGCATGAAGCTGTGCCATGATCTCGATAAACTTTAGAGAGTTGGCACGATCTAGGTTGGCAGTAGGTTCATCGCAGAGGATGACCGCAGGATCTGCTACCAATGCTCTGGCGATGGCTACACGCTGCTTCTCCCCACCTGAGAGTCTGGCAGCAGGCTGTGTGGCTTTGTGGGCGATATTGGCAAGCTCTAGAGCTTTGCTTGTCATCTCCTCTAGTCTGTCCATCTGGATATCCATAGGAATCAATGGGATCATCACATTTTGTGCCGCACTGAGATGCTCCATGAGATTAAAATGCTGAAAAATCATCCCGATCTTTTTCGCACGAAAGGCAGAGATATGCATATCGGGCAGTTTGGCGATGGCTTCACCATCTACGATGACTTTGCCACTGGTAGGCTTGTCTAGTCCAGCCATAATGCTCAGCAGTGTGGTCTTGCCAGATCCACTGACTCCTTTGAGCACCACACACTCCCCCTCTGCCACAGAGAGATTGATATCTTTGAGCACATGAAATTGCGTGTCGCCTGTTTGAAAGATTCGGTTGAGATTTTCGATGTGTATCACAGCATCGCCTCCTTGGGGTCGGTTACAGCGATTTTCCATACAGGGATCAGTACCGCAGCGACAAAAGGCACCGCATAGATCAAAAAGATACTACTCAGCACACCCAGGTCTATGATAGAAACCAGCGTGACACTGTTATGTAGGTTGGCACCGCCTAAAAAAATCTCACGCAGTATCGGAGCACCCAACGCAAACACATAGCCATACGCCAGCACCACACCCAACACAAAGGAGATGGCTACCACGATGAGTGTCTCATAGAATTTGAGCTTGAGTACATCCGAGATACTCCAGCCCAATGCCCTCAGCAGTCCTATCTGTCGTCTCTCACTCGAATAGACCATCGAAAACCGCTGATAGAGGATCAACACAAAGGTGCTGAGTGCTATCAAAAAAAGGATCAAAAAGAGCCCTCCTTTGTAGTTGTAGAGACTCTCATAGGATTTGCGGATATCCTCTTTGGTGATCACACGCAGATCATAGTAAAACGCAGCGATCTTGTCTGCTACATTGTCCCATTCATCCTCATTGGGTACATCCAGAGCCAGATCGCTCACCTCCTCTTCGCCTATCCCCAATATCTCCTTGGCAAGCTCTTGGGGCATCACCATCATATCATTGGAGAGGAGGTTGCTCTGCTGAGGGAGTGTCTGAAATATCTCTACTTTTTTATACTCCCCTTTGGGTGTGAGGAAGCTATAGTGCGTAGGATAGAAATGGCTCTTGAGATATGCAGACACCCCCTCTCCTACGAGCATCTTGTCTCCCTCCAAAAACCTCTCAAGATCGATACCTGAGATGAGCTTCTCCAGCCCTTTGTGGCTCTGCTCATCCATGAAATCCACCCCAACGATTAGTGCCGACTCCTGTTTGTCTTTGAAAAAGTACCGACCATACACTCTGGCAGTAACATTTTCAACCCCATAGATATCCAGTATCTTGTCCATCCACTCCGTAGGCAGATCGACACGCTCACCCCCGCGCACCCGCTGCACGACAAAATCAGGCTGTGCCCCTAGGGTCTGCTCTAGAGAGTAGCGAATCGAGGAGGAGGTAAACAGCACGCTACTGAGCAGAAACAGTATCACCAGAGAGATGAGTATCACCCCTGCATGTTTCTTGCGTGCTTTGAAAAACTCCAGTGTCAAAAAATGAAAAAAGGGACTACTTCTCATATACAAAATCCATCCTATCTATAGCCTGCATCTCTGGATAGGCGATATTGCCTTGTGCTGCGATTGGTTCATCATAGGCTCTTCCCAGTGAGAGCTCTGCATGATTGGTGAGTGAGGTGAGTGCCCCTAGGGGCGTATCGATCTTGGCAGGGTCAAAAGAGAGATAATGCACCACTACACCCACAAGCAAAAGCAGTAAAAACAGTGTCATCATCCAAAAGCTTCGTATCATTCATTATCCCTCAAACGCTATCCCATCGAGTGCCATCACCATCTTGGGGGTAATCTCACCAAAGCGTACGATCTTCTCTCCCCCATGGTCAGCCATAAAGTTCTGGGCTGCCTTTTGGGTAGCAAAAGGAATCAACTCACGCCCCATAGGGCCATAGAGCTCTGAATCATACACATAAAATGCCTGCTTGGCAGAAATCGCATCGAGCGTATAAAAGTCCGTCACCTC
>CAZEIN010000158.1:0-6050 GCA_964512425.1 uncultured Sulfurovum sp. | reverse complement strand
TTTCATCGTCTCCAGATAGGTCTCTAGCTGCACTTTGATGCCTACATTGATGACTTTGAAACCGTTATTAGAGAGGATGATATCCACTAGATTTTTACCCACATCATGCACATCACCCTTGACTGTACCGATGACCAGCGTGGTATCGGTCTCTTTCTCCTGCTTGGTGAGGTAGGGGTTGAGATAGTCCACTGTTGTTTTCATCGTCTCAGCAGATTGGAGGACAAAGGGCAGCTGCATTTGACCTGAACCAAATAGCTCACCGATTACCTTCATCGCATCGATTAGAATCTCATTGACGATCCTATCGGGTGATATCTCTGCTCTGGCCTCCTCTACCAGAGGAATCATACGCTCTTTGTCTCCATCGGTAAGGAGCTTGGCGATCTTCTCCTCGTAAGACATCGCCTCGTAGGCCTCATCTGCACCCTCCTCTTCGATAACTGCATCTGCAAAATGCTCTATAAATTTGAACAGAGAGTTGTCATCAGGAGCAAAAAGCAACTCCTCGCACACTGCTCTATCGTTGTCACTCATCTTGGTCAATGGAATGATATGCTTGACATTGATAATCACTGTAGTGAGTCCTGCCTGTAGGCAATGATGCAAAAAGACTGAGTTTAGGTAGCGGCGTGCATTGATATCGAGCCCAAAGGAGATATTGGAGAGCCCGAGCGTTGAGCCTACTTCTGGGTGACGTTTGTGCAGTTCACGAATGGCTTCTAGTGTCTGTATCGCTGCATCACGGTACTCCAAATCACCTGAGCCCACCGTAAAGGTCAACATATCAAAAATGAGATTTCGAGGGTCAATACCATGCTGGTTTACTGCCATCTCATACATACGCTCTGCTTGGGTGACTTTGTCCTCCTTGGTTTTTGCCATACCCACCTCATCGATGGTCAAGCAGACCAGTGCCGTACCATACTTTTTTGCCAGTTTACAGATGGCGTGAAACTTTTCTTCGCCATCTTCGAGGTTAACAGAGTTGATAATAGGCTTACCACCGATACATTTGAGCCCCTCCTCCATCGTGTTTACGCGTGTAGCATCAGGCATGAGTGGGAGTGGGATTTTCTGGTTATACAGCTCCATGATTGCTCGCATATCTGCCGCTCCATCACGTCCTGCAAACTCCACATTGACATCCAAACAGTGTGCTCCATCACGCACTTGGGCTTGACCAACCGTCAATGTTCCCTCATAATCAGAGGCAATGATAAGCTCTCTAAAGGCTTTTGAGCCTGTCGAGTTGGAACGCTCTCCGATCAGCAATGGTGCTGGCTCTTGAAAAAGCTCAGTGGTGTTAAAGAGTGACGCGATACTGGGCGCGATCGAACCTGTGGGTTTTTTGGGCTTGATCTCTGCTACGGCTTTTTGCAGAGCATAGATATGCTGTGGGGTTGTACCGCAACAGCCACCCAAAAAACTCACCCCATCAAACGCTGTAAACTCCAACTGTTTTTGCGCAAACTCCTCTGGTCCCATCGGATAGTAGGTGTAGCCTCCACGGTTTTGTGGCAGACCTGCATTGGCATGGACAGAGATAGGGATATCACAAAGTTCAGAGAGTGTTCGCAAATGTTTTTTGACTTGGTCAGGGCCTGTGCCGCAGTTAAATCCCAGAGAGAGGATATCAAAAGGCTCTAAAATAGTCACGATAGTGGTAGCATCTGTTCCAATCAGCATACTTCCGCTAAGCTCAATCGTCACAGAGACCATCATAGGGAGTGCTACTCCACGCTCAATATTGGCATCCTGACAAGCGTGGAGAGCTGATTTGATCTGTAGCGGGTCTTGACAAGTCTCCAACATAAAGACATCACAACCACCATCTATCAGACCTAGAGCCGTGGTTTTATAGCCTGCATACATCTCGTCATAGTGAATATGTCCCAAACTTGGCAATTTTGTCCCAGGTCCGATTGAACCCAAGACAAATCTTGGTTTTTCAGGAGTCGTGTACTCACTGCAAACATCCTTGGCTATCTCTGCGCCAAGCTTTGAAAGCTCATAACATCTCTCACCCATACCATACTCATCCAGCACCCACGGCATGGTACCAAAGGTATTGGTTTTAATCAGGTCTGCTCCTGCTTTGGCATAGGCGTTATGCACTTCTCTGATGCGTTTTGGGGCTGTTGCGTTGAGGAGTTCATTGCACCCCTCCTGCTCTGCTCCTGCCTCATCCAACCATGCTGCTGCTGGGATATCGAGATTCTGTATCTGTGTACCTGTGGCACCATCAATAACGAGGATGCGCTCCTCTAGTAATGTCTCTATGGTTTGGGTGATGGACACACGTTCTCCTCATTGCTTCGTTTTTTTGCCAAACTCTGTAGCTTGGCTTGGGCTCTGAGCCACTGTTTGTGCGCTACAGCAGGAAAGCCTGCATAGACTTTGCCGCCTTGGATGGACTTGGTCACCCCTGCTTTGGCAGCGATGATGGCACCATCGCCGATCTTGATATGTCCTGTAACTCCACTCTGAGCTCCCATCATCACGCCATGCCCCAGCACTGCTGAACCAGCGATACCTGACTGCCCTGCGATGAGACAGGAGGCACCGATCTGGACATTGTGGGCGATCTGTACGAGGTTGTCTATCTTGGTATCACTGCCGATGTGTGTGGCACCAAAGACTGCACGATCGATGGCCGTCTGGGCTCCGACCTCAACCCTGTCTCCTAGTATGACGTTACCGTTTTGGTAGATTTTGATGATCTCGCCCTCTGGGGTGGACGTAAAGCCATAGCCATCTGCCCCGATCACAGCACCTGCATGAATGATACACTCCATCCCTATTTGACAATCATGATAGATTGTGACATTGGCATAAAGTATACTGCCTGACCCTACAGAAACACCATCTCCAATATAGCAACCTGGCATAATCGTTACATCATCACCAATCCTCACGCCAGCGCCAAAAGAGGCACTCTGAGCAATCTGCGTACGCACACCAATACGAGGCTCCATCTCCTCTACACTTGGCACATAGGCAAACAGCGCACTGGCTCTAGCCATGCTCAGATAGGGATTTTCTACCACCACAGCAATCACCCCCTCGGGTACCTGATCTGCATACCGCTGCTCTATGAGTACTGCTGCTGATTGGGTTGTAGGCAATGCTTGGAGATACTTTGGTTCACTGAGAAAACTCAGGTGTCCAGAGTGAGCTTCTGCCAAGGTATGCAAGCCCACGATCTGAGGATCATCTCCGTGATACTGGATACCAATCTGCTGCAAAAGTGTTGAAAGTAGATAGGTCATTGCTCTCCTTTGTGTCTCTAGGGAATCATCCCAAATCCCGAAATAGAAATTCATGACTGTGTACTATCATCGCATTCATGGGCTTTGCGTAAAACCATCGCCGAACCTAGGGGTGCGACTCAAATTTTACACAAACCCCTTAAATACGAGCATAGCACATATTCAGAGAATCCTATTTCGGGATTTGGGATTATCGCTCCATCGCTACCACGCCACCGCGTACGACTTCGATAGGGTGGTAGCGTTTGGCTGCTTCGATAAAGTGTTTGACGCGTGCAGGCTCATCTGCCACCATGCCGATTACCATCGTCTCTCCGACATTGACGATACCGCCATTGTAAGCTTGACAGAGCACCTGTATATCACTGAGGCTCTCTTCGATAGGGAACTTGATCAATACCATCTCTTTTTCGACCATCTCTTCATGCTCGATCACCTTAAAGGTCGGAATGAGCTTGTGCAGTTGCTTGGTAATCTGCTCTATCACACGCTGGTTGCCTCTGGTGACGATAGTAATATGCGACATATCCGTATCAGGAATCGGTGCAACAGTGAGGGTTTCGATATTGTATCCTCTAGCTGCAAACAGTCCTGATACACGTGCCAACACTTGAGCCTCGTTCAAAACCACAACGGAAATAACTCTTCTCACTGCTTCCATTATTTTTCCTCCTTGTGCTCTAGCATCATGTTGTACAGTGCACCACCTGATGGCACCATTGGTAGGACATTTTCCAGTCGTGCGACCGCCACATTGACAAACGCAACCTTGTCTTGCCTAATGGCATCCTTGATCGCTACATCAAACTCCTCTTTGGTGGTTACATCATAACCAATCCCTCCACAGGCCTCTGCGAGCATCTTCCAGTTGGGCTGATAGCTCAAATCTGTCTCAGCATAACGCTTGTCGTAGAAAAAGGTCTGCCACTGCCGTACCATCCCGAGGAAATGGTTGTTTAGGATAACATTAATAACGGGGATTTTATGCTCTGCCGCAGTCACCAGCTCTTGTACATTCATCAGGATTGATCCGTCTCCCGTGATATTGATGACGGTCTTTTCTGGCACCGCCTTTTTCGCACCGATCGCAGCGGGGAAGCCATATCCCATCGTACCCAGTCCACCAGAGTTGATCCACTGGTTAGGTCTGTCAAAGGGATAGAATTGTGCTGCCCACATTTGGTGCTGCCCAACATCTGAGGTAATGATTGCTTGTTCACCGACAAGCTCACCTAGGCGTTCGATCGCCCACTGTGGCTTGATCACTTCGTCACTATCATGATACATAAGTGGATGGAGCGTATCATAGCGGTTGAGGATATCTCTCCAGACTTGGTAGCGATCTGTGTTGATCTCGTCTTTGAGGAGTGGCATCAGTTTTTCTACCACTGTTTTGATATCGCCTACGATAGGATAGTCTACATCTACCAGCTTGGCGATATTGGCAGGGTCGATATCGACATGAATCACATCGGCATACTTGGCAAACTCCGAGAGTTTTCCTGTCACCCTATCGTCAAATCGTGCACCCAGAGAGATGACCAGATCCGTCTCACTCATCGCCATATTGGAAGCATAATTGCCATGCATCCCCAGCATCCCCAGCAATAGTGGATTGTCTGCACCCATCACGCCTCTAGACATCAGTGTCTCCACCGCTGGTATCTGACACATCTGGGCTAGTTCTCTAACGATAGGAGCCGCACCACTAAGCACCGTGCCACCACCCACATAGAGCAGTGGCTTTTTGGCCTCGAGAATCGCCTTGGCAGCCTTTTGTATCTGTCTATTGTTGCCTTTATAGTTAGGCTTGTAGGTAGGCAAGTTCACCTGATTGGGGTAGATAAACTCACCTATCTCACCAGTGATATCCTTGGGGACATCGACCAATACCGGGCCTGGTCGCCCACTCCGTGCGATATAAAACGCCTCTTTGAGTACGCGTGGTAGCTCCTCTAGGGTACGCACCAGGTAGTTGTGCTTGGTACATGATCGAGAGATACCTACCGCATCAATCTCTTGAAATCCGTCCGTACCAATCAGTGAGAGTGGGACCTGCCCAGAGATGACCACCAATGGGATAGAGTCTGTATAGGCTGTGGCAATTCCAGTGACTGCATTGGTAAAGCCTGGGCCACTGGTGACCATCGCTACACCTACTTCACCAGAAGCTCTGGCATAACCATCAGCTGCATGGACTGCTGCTTGTTCATGGCGCGTAAGAATATGTTCAAATTGGTTTTGTTTGTAGATTGCATCATAGACATTCATGATCGCACCACCAGGATAGCCAAATACTGTCGTGACACCCTCAGCGATAATCGCTTCACAAATCATCTGTGCACCGATCATTTTCATGATGAGAACTCCATTTCGGGATAAACGATCCCTGATATAATAGATTACCGCACCAACTAAATACCCAAACTTTTAATGCAATGATTTTGTTCATAATCAAGGCAGATTTTTGTAGGACTCGCCGTAGCGAATTCAAAAAAATCTAACGCAGAGTATGGACAAAAGCACTGCACCCAACGGGAAGAGCGAGAGGAGGCAAGCTGCAAGCAAAAAAATCTTCGAATGAGCCAGCTAGTCCTTCAGATTTCTTTACTCACATCTTACCCCCTCTCACTCTTTTAAAAGTTTGGGTATTTAGTTGGTGCGGTAATAGACTGGAGAGAGGGCTCTGTGGGCAGGCTACACAACAAGATATCCTCTGTAGAACAGAAGCTTGGGCGAAAACTCAAAGTCTGATTGGATATAATACGCGTAATTTTC
>CAZEIN010000157.1:0-1903 GCA_964512425.1 uncultured Sulfurovum sp. | reverse complement strand
ATCTACGATATCTACCCTAAAATCCGTATTGTCATATTTGATAAATTTTTCTACATAGAAAAACCGCAAGTCCATCTGATTGAGAAATGGCAGCAGTGTATCTAGAGTCGCCTCATTTTCAATCTTGGTCAGCCCTACACCACCCCAGCCATCTGTAGGCTTGTAGACCATACGGCTCCACTTTTGCATAATCGATTTGAGGTGTTTGCTGTCATCTCTATGACAGAGTTTGAAATCGGGCGTGGCCACTCCATGCTGTCTGAGGAGAAAGGAGGTTTGAAATTTGTCCTCCGTCAGGGCAAAAGAGTCATAGGAGTTGACCATAGGAACCACACGGTTGAGTGCCTGATAGAGAAACATCTGGTACTGCGTCTGCTCTCCTGCATTGTAGGAGAAAAAGAGATCCAGCTCATCGAGCTTGAGCCCATGATGGAGGATGTGCCCTCCTCTGGCTACTGCATGTCTCAGGTTGATATCCGTGACCACTTCGATACCACGCTTGTTGAGTTTTTTGACGATTTTTTTCTGTATCTTGTCGCCGCCACCATTGCTATAGAGCCACATTCCGATTTTTCTATCCATATTCTCCTCCATTTTCAAGATTGCCCATCGAACTAATGAGATATTTTACTATGTTTTATTAGAATATCTTCAGAGGGTGACCCATTCATAGACAAAATAGAGAAAAATGGAGAAAAAATGAACAGCATTGACTATCAAGAACTCAAACAAATCATAGAAATCAACTCCTATACAGGCAACAAGGCAGGAGTAGATGAAGCTTCTGCACGCTTTGCTACATGGATAGAGGCACTCGGCATGCAGCTCGAACGACACCACAGGGAGCATATCGGAGATCATCTGCTCTTCCGCTCCAGACACACAGGAGGCAAAAAGCTTTTGCTACTAGGGCATCTAGATACTGTATTTGCACCAGGTAGCTTTGAGGGCTTTCATGAAGATGAGGCATGGATCTATGGCCCAGGGGTCTGTGATATGAAGGGAGGCAATTATATCGCCCTCCAAGCCCTACGCAATCTCTATGCCAAACGTGCTGAGATCACCGATATCGATTTACTACTAGTCAGCGATGAGGAGACAGGCAGTGATGACAGCAGGCACCTCTCTGGAGCTCTGGCACCTGAATATGACTACTGTATGGTATTTGAAGCGGCAGGAGAGCATGGTGAGATCGTCACAGGTCGTAAGGGTATCGGACTATTTTCCATAGAGATAGAGGGTGTTGCCAAGCACGCAGGCAACCACTACTGGGAAGGAGCTGATGCCAACCAAGAGGCAGCCCACAAGCTCTTGCAACTCAACGCTATTTCAAACCAAGCCAAGCAGACCACACTCAATGTCGGCATGATAGAGGGCGGCATCGGTGCCAATACTATCTCACCTACCGCCAAGCTAACCTTTGACCTACGCTATACAGATGCAGGGGAGAAAGAACGAGCCCTCAGAGAGATCGATGCTATCACAGAGAACACCCATATCCAAGGTACCCGCTCTACACTCACAGGCTCCATCCTACGAGATGTGATGCAGCCTACCCCAGCCCAACAAGCATGGGTCGCATCCATCAATACACTCTGCAAAACCACACTCCCTACAGAAAAGCGAGGTGGAGTCAGTGATGCCAACATCATCGCCAGCGCTGGTACGGTCGTCACCGATGGTTGGGGGCCTTTTGGAGATGGTGACCATACTGTTCACGAGAGAGCCTCCAAGCAGAGCTTTGTGGAGCGTATCGCACTGGTGAGTGAGATCTTTGAACATCATGTAGAGGGTAGGATTTAGAGGAGGGACTTGGCATAATACCAAATCAAAATACAATAGTGTACTTCAGGGAGCATCATCGTGAGTAGCTGTGAAATGTATAGAATGTAGTACTAGCCAT
>CAZEIN010000156.1:0-6703 GCA_964512425.1 uncultured Sulfurovum sp. | reverse complement strand
AATGATGCAACAGCCTCTTTATGTTGGAAAATACCTGAAAGGTAATCAAGTGCTGTTTTAGAAAGGTTTGCGTATTCACCCTCTTTGTAGAACAAGTTTTTACCATTTTTCCAAATAGACTGATGAACGTGCATACCATTGCCATTGTCACCATAGAGTGGTTTAGGCATAAATGTAGCTGTTTTCCCATTGAGGTGCGCTACCATTTTAACGACATACTTATACTTTTGTACGTTGTCTGCTGCTTCAATCATATCTCCAAACTTGATGCCAAGTTCATGTTGAGCCTGTGCAACTTCATGGTGACCTAGCATGACTGTCAAGCCTACTTCTTCAAGAACTAGCATCATTTCTGCTCTAAGATCTACTGCAGAATCTGTAGGCATGACAGGGAAATAACCACCCTTTGTACGTGGTCTGTGCCCCATGTTTCCGCCTCTATCATCCATGTTCGTTGCATCATTCCACTCGCCTTCTTCGGAGTCCACAGCGTAGCCTGAACGGTTGATGCCTGTCCAAATCTGTACATCGTCAAAGAGGAAGAACTCATTTTCTGGTCCAAAAAATGCTTCGTCACCAACATTCTGCTCTTCCATGTATTGGAGTGTTTTTTTAGCGATTGATCTAGGGCATTTTGCATAAAGCTCATTTTTGTAGATATCATAGACATCACAGATGATGATAACAGTACTATCAGCCGTAAATGGATCCATAAATGCTGTCCCAATATCTGGTTTAAGTATCATGTCGGACTCATTAATAGGTTGCCAAGCATCGATGGATGAACCATCAAAAGGAACTCCTCCCTCATACATGCCATCATCCAGTGTCGTTATTCTATATGAGATATGATGCCATGCACCTTTAATGTCTGTGAATCTGAAGTCTACAAACTCAACCTCATTTTCTTCGCAGTACTTATGGTACTCTTCAAGATTACTTACAAATTTACCCATGCTATTCTCCTAAAAAATTGATATCAATCATTATAGCGATTTATAGATTAGGAGGATAGGGAAAAGTGATTAAATTTTAACCAATTCTCTCTGTCGGTTTCTAAAAGTAACGGCATGGGTGTATCCGATAGACTTTGTGAGTTGGTATGCTTCTGGTAGTCCAGCACCAACATCTATAGGTTTATGTGCATCAGAGCCGAAAGTGATAGGAATATCGAGTGCATAGGCTTCTTGGAGGAGTGCGGTTGAGGGGTAGAGTTCGCTGATGGGCTTACGCAGTCCTGCTGTATTGACCTCCAAGACCATATTTGCCTCTTTGATTGTTTTGAGTGCAGGTTTGGCTAGGAGTCTGATATCCTGTTTGGGGAGGTATTTGAATACCTTGATGAGATCCAGGTGTCCTGCTACATCAAAATAGCCGCTTTTTGCCATCGCCTCAACGGCTTCAAAATAGGCTTGCCAAATCTCATCTATATTTCTGTTTTTCCAACCATTGAGAAACTCAGGATTGTCAAATCCCCATTTATCAATAAAGTGGACAGAGCCAATGAGTAGGTCTACATCTGCTTCCAATACCCTATTGTCCATATGTCCTACCAACCAATCAACCTCATACCCCAATAGGATATCTATTTGATCTGCATAGTGTTTTTTTGCACTGCGTATATCCTGTTGATAGGCCTCCATTTCTAAAAAGCTTGGTCGGTATTTTTTATCAAAATCCATAGGTGCGTGTTCTGTAAAACCATAGATATCTATACCCAGCGTAATTGCCCTTTGGATATATTTATCTATAGTGCCTTCTGCATGGTTACAACGTGTAGTATGATTATGAATATCTATGATCATTGTAGTACTTTTTTATAAGTGTAGCATATTTTATATCCACAAGGATTAATAATTTGACATTTTTTGACTTTAAAATCTTATAATTACAGTATAACGAGTTCTTTAGATGGGGTGGGTGGACATAGCAAAGATTTCAGATGAAATAAGGAAATAATAATGACAGACACAATGCACTCCTCTCATACAAATACAATCATGCTTTGCCATGAGATTTGCACACTATTAGGTGCACCACATAAAGAAGTTGCATTAGATGAGGGGAGTACTTTTGAAAAAAAAGTAACGGAGACAATTGTTGAAGCACTTGTCAAGTATGGTAAACGCAGGGAGCAGATTAGAAAAATATCTCAAATGAGTGTATTGTTATGTCAATATATGGGATTAGGTCAAAAGTATTGTTCGGTTTTGGAAATTGCATCACAGGTATATGATGTAGGCAATTTAAGTTTAGATGCAGCGATTTATATGAAAGATATGAAACTGACTTTTGAAGAGTTTGAGATTGTTAAGCACCATACTGTTATCGGGCATGACGCGTTACGTGCACAATCTAATCCCATTTTGGATATGGCTGCTTTGGTGTCTTGGCAACATCACGAGTGGTATGATGGCACAGGGTATCCGCAGAGATTGAAAGGGGATCAAATTTCTATAGCAGCTCGCATTGTTGCTCTTGCAGATACGGTAGTGACTTTATCCAGTGATAGACCAGGTAGAGAAAAGATGTCATTTCAAGAAATCATTATGCATGTAGAAAAGCGAAAAGGAAGGCATTTTGACCCAGATGTAGTTACTCAATTTTTCAAACACAAAGAAGAGGTACAAAAAATATTGGGTAGTTAGAAAGAATTCTATTTCGAGATTTGGGTATTTAGTTGGTGCGGCAATAGCTCCTCTTTATGATGAAGGTGATACACTATATCCTATGAAAAAGAGAATACATGCACTAAAAAAAGTGGGTACAGTACAGTGCTACTCTCCACAGACATTAATCTATATGGAGCAAGAGCTTGCAACTGAGCTCTATATATTACTAGAGGGAGAAGTGCGATGTTACCGATACGATGTCAAAGGCAATATGGTTACACTGCCCTTTCACACACATTGCGATTTGCTAGGCGAACTTCCCTCGGATGGTACGTTAATTGCATATCAAGAGAGTTGTGAAAGTGAAACGGATTGCAAACTGCTTAGAATCGATAGCTTGCGGTTGTGTCAGCTAGCTTCTTCTAGTTTAGAGATTGCCAACTTTCTCATCGAACGGCTCTCTCGCAGGAGCCGTATGCTCTCCCAGTTTAGCTGTATCACTACCGCCTCTTCTCTGAATGAAAAGGTAGCACTCTTTATCTATGAGCATGAGGTGCATTTTTGTTCTATGCCTATCTCGCGTACTGCCAGTATGCTCAATATCCCGCCTGAGTCACTCTCTCGGGTACTCAAAAAGTTTAGACAGCAGGGCATCCTCTCTAATGAAAATGGTCATTATCAGGTGCTAGAGAGAGAAGCATTGAGAGAGTATTTCGATTTTGCCTATTATGGAGGTTGACGGCGACTAGAGGTGTATAACACGCACCATTTAGTATGTTGATTTAGTGCAACACCCGCCCAAGAGTATCCATTTTCTTGATAGTCCCTTTTTTTAGCATCTCCAAAAACATCTCCACCCCCTTGGGTTCATTTTTGTTCCCATGCAGGAGGATGATTGATCCCTCTGCGGTCTTTTGACCTTTGGCTATCCATGTATCGCTACCGATGGTGATCAGCCCTAGATCGTGGATGGTCTGCATAGATTTCTGATCAGAAACCAGTCCAGGGAAGCGGAAAAATACAGAAGGAGTCGCACCTTTTTCAATGAGCATCTTTTCCAGTGCAAGCGTATCTCCTAGAAGATCATAATTTTGACTCAGTGTAAAGTTTTTCTCTAGAGGCTCTTTGGGGTGATAGGGGTGGTTGTAGGTGTGATTTCCCCATGTGATAGAGAGTTTCCTCTCTTTTTGCCATCTGAGAAATTGCCTAAATGCTTGCGGATGTTTCTCTATCCATTTTCCCGTGATAAAAAGCGTCACTGGTACGGGTGTGGGAAATTTTTGTATCACTGTTGCATATAGATTCTGTTCAAAGCCCTGCTTGGACGAGGGGCAGAGGTCTGTGGTGATAGCGACCCCTCTTTTCCCTGATGTGATACCGTCATTTTGTAGCGGTGAGGGTGGGGTGATACTTTTTTTGAGAAGCCTCATGTAGCTTGAGTCACCACAAGCATGACCCATGGTTAAAATCCTAGGCGTGATACTGGTCTCAAGTGTTTGTGTGTTGAGCATGAGTTGGCGAGGTTTCCCCTCCTGTTCAAATGTACGGATGATGGCATACTCTTCTCCACCTCGAGGCTCTACGCAAAAGCTGGTGATTTGATAGTGCGTGACAGGAGAGGCATTGGTGAGCGTGAGGAAGAGGAGTAGTGTAATCATTGCTTTCATGCATAGAGTATAGCATAGTTTGGATTAGGTAAATCTCCCCTTTACCACCTTTATAGTAAAATAATGTCTATTTTTAAAAACAGGATGGATATGGCAGACAATATTTATGCAGAGCTACTCGCACCCGCAGGCAATCTGGAGAAACTCAAGATTGCCTTGGCATACGGTGCAGATGCAGTCTATGGCAGCACCAGTACCTTTTCGCTTCGTATCCGTTCAGGCAAAGAGTTCGATATGGACTCCTACGCAGAGGGGATTGCCTATGCACATAATTTAGGCAAAAAAGTCTATGCTACAGTCAACAGCTTCCCCTTTAACTCGCAGATCAAACTCTATGAAAACCATATCGCCAAGATCGCAGAGCTCTCTCCAGATGCGTTGATTGTCTCTAGCCCAGGGGTGGTCAAAATCGCTAGCAGAATCGCTCCTGATATCCCTATCCATCTCTCCACCCAAGCCAACGTGATGAATGCTATTGATGCAGAGGTCTATTATGACCTGGGGGTCAAGCGGATCATTGTCGCCCGTGAAATCAGTCTCAAGGATTGCGAAGCGATCAAGAGACATTTGCCTGATCTGGAGCTGGAGATTTTCGTACACGGATCGATGTGTTTTGCCTATTCTGGACGCTGTTTGGTCTCTGCACTTCAGACGGGGCGGGTACCCAACCGTGGCAGCTGTGCCAATGATTGCCGTTTCCCCTATGAGATTTATGCGCACAACCCCGAGAGTGGTACGACCTTTCGCCTCGAGGAGGAGAGTGAGATTGGTACCTATATTATGAATGCCAAGGATATGAATATGGCTTCGCATGTAGATAAAATCCTCTCCTCAGGTGTGATAGATTCGCTCAAAATCGAAGGACGCACCAAGTCTCCCTACTATGCAGGGGTCGTGACCAAAGCCTATCGTCATGCTATCGATGATCATTATGCTGGTGATTTCCAAGAGGGTAGATACCAAGCAGAGCTAAACACTACCCAAAATCGAGGCTTTAGCGATGCCTATCTCATCTCCAAGCCCTTTGAGCGTAACGATACGCAGTCACATGGATTTACCATCCAAAATGGCTCGCATCAGGTCGCAGCGCTGGTGAGTGAAGATGGCAAAACATGGCGATGCAAGGACAAGAGCTGCATCGGTGACAGTGTCGAGATTGTCCTGCCTGTAGGGGCAGTGCTGGAGCCTGTGGAGAATGAATATGGTACAATAGTATTACGAGAGGGCAGCTACTGGTTGACCTTTCGCAAGATTATCTCTACCTCTGGCAAGGTCTTTGAATGTATCCATAGCGGTGATCTCAATGACATCATTTTGCCTGCTATCTTGCCAGGCTATACGATTTTGCGTCGCGGCATCTCAGAGGCGATGGAGAAAAAAGGGCTCACAGAGTCAGATGAAGCACTCATCCAGAGATTTAAAGTACAAAACAAGGAGTAATTATGAAATTCGTATCGATTATTATCGGAAGCAAGAGCGACTATGGCATTATGAAAGAGTGTTCAGAAACACTGAACAAATTTGGTGTGCCCCATGAGATGATTATCTCGTCCGCGCACCGCAGTCCAGATAGAACCAAAGAGTATATCAAAGAGGCAGAGTCCAAGGGTGCACAGGTATTTATTGCAGCAGCAGGGATGGCAGCACACCTCGCAGGTGCCGTAGCAGCGGTTACGACGAAGCCCGTACTAGGTGTTCCTATGGAGAGTGGGGCACTGCGTGGAGAGGATGCACTACTGAGTACTGTGATGATGCCAGCAGGGATGCCTGTAGGCACATTGGCTATCGGCAAAGCAGGTGCAGTCAATGCTGCCTATCTGGCAGTACAGATCATGGCACTGAGCGATGACGAACTTCGCGTAAAGCTCCAAGAAGACAGAGTCTCCAAAGCCAAAAAAGTAGAGCTAGACTCCAGCGAAATTGAAATTCTCCTATAGGGTGCGCTTGCTAACGCACCACACATGGAAACCAATACGCGGTCATCATTTCGCCGAAAGGCTCAACGACTAAAAATAAAATGAAAGGTTCTGTAATGAGTGAGATAAAAAAACGACAAAAATCGGTAGTTCTGTTTACTTCACCCTCCTGTGTCTGGTGCACAAGGGCGAAAAACTATTTCAGACAGAACCAGATCAGATTCAAGACCATCGATATCTCCAAGGATACACGAGCAGCCAAAGACTGTGAGCGAAACGGGTGCCGTGGTGTACCTGTGGTGCTCATAGGTGGGAGCCGATGGATCTGTGGATTTGACCAGAACAAGATAGAAAAAGCACTGGGTACTCAGTAGGGAGTGGAGGCTTCAGCCCCACACTTAGCTGTGTATAGTATAATTATTCATAGAACGAGAGAAGGAAGACACAATGGCTAAAGAGTTAGCACATTTTAAAAACTTTGCAAAGTTGAAAGATACTGAAGTAGCTT
>CAZEIN010000155.1:0-4362 GCA_964512425.1 uncultured Sulfurovum sp. | reverse complement strand
TGAGGGCAAAAAGGTAGGCACATCAGCCATACTCACCAATATGCTAGGCACTATTGCACTCGTCTACACTTCCCAAGAAGCAAGTAGTCTCGAAGCAGGAGCAGAGATAGATGTAGTACTGCTCTAAAAAGTACGGTAGCCTCTCTCTATCATTGTTCTGACTCTGAGGAAGTGGGCTAGTTGTGCGACAGTTTGACATCCACTGTTAATCGCTTCGATGAGGAGTGCTCTGTTTGTTTTGATATTCATAATATATCCTTTTGCATAAAATCTTCCAAAGTATAGTCAAATTGATACAAAAATAGTAAAAATATTTCAAATTGTCATACTTTTTATGTTTTTTAGGGTATAATATGGTCAATGAGTCCAAAAAGGAGTACAAAATGGTAAAATTCAGCACCGTAATCGATAAACTCAAAGAGGTAATCTCCGAGAGAAACCTGCGCAAAAAGATATTTGACAAGGATGTTGCCAATGAGCTAGGTATCCCCCAGGCCACCTTTGCAACGATGAAAAAGAGGAACTCTATCCCCTACGAAGAGATTTTGGAGTTTTGTGCTGTGAAAAAAATCTCTGCAAATTGGCTCTTTTTTGATCAGGCGGTAGATATGTTGATTGAAGAGACCAACAAGTTTTTCAATATCCGCTACTATGCAGATATTCGTGCGAGTGCAGGAGGTGGGGCTGAGGTCTTTGATGAGAACTATGAGACGATTACCTTGGATGAAAAAATCATGCACAACATGGTAGGTCTAGGCAACACAGAACTCGAAGCAATTCATGTCGATGGTGAATCCATGGAGCCCACCCTCCAAGACGGTTCTATCGTATTTCTAGACAGAAGCCAGACCAATATCAATCGTGATGGCATCTTCATCGCATCGACCACTGCGGGGCTGTTTATCAAGCGTATCCGCCAGAGAGCAGATGGCATGGTAGAGCTCATCTCCGACAACAAAGCCTACTCTCCAGAGGTACTCTCTCCCGAAGAGGTAAGCATCGTGGGGAAAGTGGTTGGCAATATAGAGAGTCTCTGACTTTGGATAATTCGGGTTAAAAATTTGGGTATTTAGTTAGCACAGCTAACACACCTCACGCTCTCAGGTCTAATCTCCATCCTGCCTATAGCAATCTCCTCTTCGCAATCAATGCAGATACCAAACATAGGATGCCCTATACGGGTGAGTGCGTTGCGTAGGCGAGTGAGACGGAGTTGGGACTCATCGAGGACTTTGTGATTGACATGACTCTCTCCCATGGCTTCTAGTCTTGTGAGTCTGCCTAGCCCACAATCAGGAGAGATAGGTTTGGTTTTTTCTCGGAGAGTCTCTATCTGTTTTTCGAGTTCTTGGATTTGGGTCTCTATCTTGGTCTGTAGTTTGGATTTTTCAGTGGATGTCATGTTTTAAACCTATAGTGGAGTGTTTCTAGTTGGGCACGGAGTGTCTCGGGGATATCTCCTTGGAACTCCAGACTATCCTCTCTGATTGTGCCTCCAGTGCCTAGTTTTTTCTTGAGTGTTTTGAGTAGGGATTGAAGATCTGCTTTGGCTAGGTGAAAAGGCCTGACGATGGTGACCACTTTGCCTCTGCGTTTCTCTTTGGCTAGGTGGAGTTGATGTTTTTGTGGTGGTTTGATGGTTTGGTTTGTTTTTTGACTGGGCTTTTGTTTGTTGTCTGCACTCCATGACTCCTCGAATTTGGCCCCGATTTCAAATAGGTTTTTTTTACGATTGGACATCTACTGCCTCATTCCCAAATCTCGAAATAGGATTCTTTGGATGCGATGATGGTGTGCAGTCATGAATTTCTATTTCGAGATTTGGGTCATTGTGTGGAAGTGTATCTTTTGTCATCTCTATACCCCTGGTGCTTTCCACATGCTTTGTGTCAATCCTCTATCGACTAGAGCCAATTGGTTTTCATAGAGTATTTGCCACTGCTCTTTGATGGCGGCATAAGCGAGGGTGTTTTGTCTGTTGGGGGTGTAGATTTTATTCCAGTTGACCAGCTGTGTGGCGGCTTGGGTGATGCTTTTGTATATGCCAGCACCTACCCCTGCTGCCATGGCTGCACCTAGTGCGGTGGCTTCGGTGACGTGTGGGATTTTGATTGTGCATCCTGTGACATCAGCAAGGATTTGGCACCAGAGGGCTCCCTTGCTGGCACCTCCCGCAAAGACGATTTCGTGAATCTCTAGCTCTGAGAATGCCTTGATCTTCTCTAAGTTGATAGCGGAGACGATGCAGGCATTCTCCTCTAGGCTTCTGAACATAGATGCTTTGTTGCAGATTTCAGGGTCTATAGAGAGGTTGAGAAAGGCTGGGGCTGCGTGGTACCATTTGCCATATTTCATACTGTCTGAAAAGATAGGCATAATCCCGTGTGATCCTAGGGGAACTTTTTGGGCTTGCTCCTCTAGTAGGGCATAGGTGTCGATGCCTCTTTGGGCGGCTTCTGTCTTTTCTGCATCGCAAAAAGCATCACGAAACCATCGCATAATCAACCCACTAAAAAAGGTAATCCCCTCAGCCTGAGAGAGCCCGTCAATGACGTGGGGATTGATGCGGATGCCCATGTCTGCTGGTGGAGGTGTGCCAGAGGGGATGTTGACTACCTGCTGCCAAAATGAACCTCCTAATATCGCTGCTTGTCCTGCATGGACGACACCTAGTCCTGCTGCACCCAGCTGTACATCACCTCCACCCATGACAACCAATGTTGAGGTAGAGAGTCCTGTCTGCTGGGCTGCGTTTAGTGTGATGTTGCCCAGTGTGGTGCCTGGCTCTAGGCAGGGAGGGAAGATGTCCGATTTGAGTCCTATGCTTGCTGCCATGCTGCTATCCCAATCTCTATCAGCGAGAGAGAAGATACCTGTCGTGCCTCCGTTGCTGGGGTCTGTAGCGATGATGCCACTGAGTTTTGCCAGTATCCAGTCTCCTATCATCGAGATGGAGGCTATCTTGGCATAGCGTTCTGGCTGATTGTTTTTCAGCCAGAGGATACGTGGTAATGCACCCAAGGCAAAGGTCTGACCTGAGCGTTGATAAAACGCCTCTTCGATGCCCTTATAGTCCTCTTTGAGTGCGTGTACCTCTTGGTCGGCTCTGGCATCGACATTGGCAACGCCCCAGATCGCTTCGCCCTCAGCATCATACAGCACAATCCCCTCACGCATAGAGGTGGCAGAGACAGCTACGATATCAGAGCCACGTAGTTTGGCTTTTGTGAGTGCAGCTTGGATACACCATATAGTAAGCTCCCAGTTGGTCTGGGTATCAAAGGTCATGCTGTTGGGCACACCCTCCACGGCTATATGTATCCACTCTTTTTGAGCTACGGCAATCTGCTTGCCATGTGTATCAAAAATCACCGCTCTTACACTGCCTGTTCCTGCATCTATCGCCATGAGGTATTTCATCTCTATTCCTAATCGTTTTATACTAAATCCAATCATACACCCAAAGAACATCCTCACAAGCATCTACAAAATATATAGAATTTGAATGAGCTATGGCTAGCACTGCATTCTATACATTTCGCAGCTACTCACGATGATGCTCCTTGAAGTATACTATTGTATTTTATTTGGTATTAGTTTTGCTTGCTCTAGCTCCCAATACTCCATCTCAAAGCTGTCTCGGAGACTGATGCTACGGTATCCACCCAGCTGATCTGCTCTGAGTACAGCAGTCATGGTGTGCTCGATGATATCGTTGAGTACCATCACCTCTTTGGAGGTTTTGCCAAACAGTATGATGCCATAGCCTTGGACGACTGCGTAGTTAGGTGCAGGATTGAGCATGATCTCATCTGTGGCAAAGGTGTCAAAGTAGTTTTGGTACCTCGTGGTGTATGCAGAGAGTCTCTCTGCTAGGTGGGGGCTCTGCAAATCTTCCTTTTCTAGCACCAGCGGTATCCTCTTGGTGCGGATGATATGCTCAGGGGTGAGTACGCCTCTGGTTGCAAAATCAGGGAGATTGGCTTGTGAGGCATAGGAGAGAGCGAGTGGGGTTTGGTTGATATGGATGCGTACCTTGTGACTCTTTCGCTCCTCTATGAGGAGGTGCAAAGCTTCTGATTCTAGGGTCTGTGTCGCTTGTGTGATGGGGAGTTCTATGGGCGCGTTTGCGTCTAAAAATGCCTCTGCTCTGCTGACAGCCTCTATCATCTTGTCATACGAGCACTTGGCATCGTCGTCGAAGGTAAATATCCCATGATTGTGCAAAATGATCCCGCCACAACGCTCCCAATCAAAATCCTGCGTCATCTCATGAATCTTTTGGGCGAGGATGAAGCCCGGCATCACATACGGCACGATCAAAAACTCAGGAAATAGTGCTTCGATGTGTCTGCTTCCCTC
>CAZEIN010000154.1:0-3118 GCA_964512425.1 uncultured Sulfurovum sp. | reverse complement strand
AAAGAGGTAGAAAAAAGTGCCAACAGACGGACAGGTAGTTTTATTGGTATGCTTGATAACAAGATTGGGGATATGAGCTACAAAGAGATGAAAAGAGAACATCATCAAGAGAGGATAGGGTAGATGAAGATATTTTTTGATGCCAATATTTGCCTCGATTTGCTTGACAGCAAACGACCAACATCCAAAGAGTCTATAGAGTGGTATATGCACAACAAAGATAATGATAGTATGGAGTTCTATTTTTCATCGGATTTTATTACCACTTTTTACTACATTTTGACTCAAAAAAGAAAATATGACACTGTAGAGGTGATTAATGCGATAGAGGCTCTTTCGCTGGAGATAGACCCCTTTTATCTATCTCATGTTGATTTTCTTTTGGCAAAAGAGAGTTTCTTAAATGGGGTTTCTGAGGATTTTGAGGATTTGATGATTTTGGAGAGTGCTGTGCGATTGGGGAGTGATGTTTTTGTGACCAATGACAAGGCTCTTTTGAGTTTAAAAAAATTTAAAGGAGTTGACATTATCACTCCTAAAATAGTATAAACCCAAACTATGCAATAGAATTGCCAAGCATCGGTAGGATATTTGGCAATTCTATTGCATAGTTTGGGATGAAAGCCGGAGAGACACCTAGAGAAGTAGTTGGATTTGACAAATATAAAAATATCTGATAAGATATCTATATAGATATACAAAAGGAGATGCCATGCCAATAGTTAAAAAGTTGATTTCACTCGAGAGCGGTGTTGCGCGGGAGCTGGAGATGGTTGCCAAGACACTTGATCTAGCACAGCGTGAGGTGGTGGAGAGGGCTTTGGATTTCTATTTTGACTATACAGATGCAGCAGTGGCACAGAAACTCTCTCAGGAGATAGAGCAGGGTACCCAGCAGGTGCATGATGCCGATGAGGTATTTGAGATACTAGGACTGTAGCGATGTACACGCTCAAGCTAGCAGACCACGCAATCAAAAATCTCAAAAGCTTCAACCATGTAGAGCAGCAACTCATCGCCAAGAAACTCCGTTATCTGACAGAAAACTTTGATCAACTCAAAAGCACCAAAAAAGTCACAGAGCTCAAAGGCACCGACTATGCACACTACCGTTTCGTCATTGCGAGACGCATCCGTGCGATTTTTGAGATCAAAGAGGAGAGACTGATACTACTCATACTCAAGATAGGGCGCCGAAAAGATATCTACGATTAACCAAGCATTATTGTGCGCATGTGTTGATCCTCGGTTCTCTAATGCAGAAATCCAAACAGCCACAGAGGCACCTTGTTTCCAAATCCTACCTCTGTATCGTCTGCTACCACAAAAGAGTTCTCTATATCTTTTATCTGCTGAAAGCTTTTGCTCTTGCCACCGATCTCTACAATATACCTACCGTTAACCACAAAGTCACCTCTGCTTGCTACCTCTATGTTTTCGTCTATCATCATGGACATAAAAAATACCTCTCTTAGTGTACCCATCTCCATATTGTCGCAATAGGCGTGGTGCAGGTTGGTGTTGCCCAGGTAGAGTTTTTGTGGTTTGACAAAGATACTATCGCCTCTGCTTTTTGCCCGGATCAAGCTCAAAATACGCCCTCGGTGCAGGTACTCCATGTATCGGTAGAGGGTTTGATAGTCTCTGATACCCATTTTTTCGCTGAGTGCTTTGATGTTGATCTTGAAAGGAGGGGATTCGCATACGAGACGAACCAATTTTTTGAGTGAAAGTACCTTCTCATATTCTATGGGAAACAGAGAAGGAATATCTACCTCTATCACCGTGTTGATCGTCTGCTTCAGGCGAAGCGGATAGCCCTTGGTATCTTCGAAATAAAAAGGGTAATACCCAAAGTTTAGATACTCTTTCCAGAATGCATAAGGCTTTATGCTTTTTAGCAGGCTTCGTGCAATGTCGGTGTGGTTGGCAAAAATCTCCTCTACACCATAGGCAGGAAGTGTGATCCCCTCTTTTATCTCTATGAACTCACGAAACGACAACCCGTACATGTTGTGGAGCATCGCTCGTCTGCTCAGGTCGCCTTGTGCATGGTCAAGGCGCAGTGCAGATGAGCCGGAGAAGATGACTTTGAGTGCCAGCATGTCGTAGATCTTTTTGAGCTCTTTTTCAAAATGTCTATACTTGTGTATCTCATCTATAACAAGCAGTTCTCCACCCTCTTTGGCAAATGCATACGCCACATCAAAAAGCGAATCTATGTCCAAATCATCAGCAGAAAAGTAGAGCTTTTTTTCTAGTGGTAGCGGGTTGTCGCGCAGGTGTTGCAGTAAAAATGTAGTCTTGCCCACGCCCCTAGCACCCACGATGCCTATGAGCTTGACAGAAAAATCCACTTCTTTGTGCAGGTATCGTTTGTATGTCGAATCAAAAAGCATCAGATAGTTCTCTTGATACTCTCGTAATGTCTCCAAAATAGCCATAATCTACCTTTTTGGGTTAAATCCATAAGAATTATACCATAATTTATGGTTGAAACCATAAATTCTAAAGCTTTGGGGGAGGTGATGAAAATAGTTACTGGGGTCAGGAACTAAATCCTAAATGAGCATCTACATCAGCAGAGGATCGTCATCCTGAACTCGATTCAGGATCCAGAGCTTGGCATGGTAGGGAAGATATCAGATATATATCTGTTGTCTGGAGCCGTGGATTCCGTGTCAAGCACGGAATGACAGAGTGTGACATAACGCATGATACCGAGGTACTCTGTACTCTCTAGTATCATCGCTCGTGCTTAGTGTGCGAGAATTTGCTCTAGGAAGAGCTTGAGTCTGTCGCTCTCTGGGTTGTTGAAGAATGTCTCTGGATCATTTTCTTCGACGATCTGTCCTTCATCCATAAAGATAACCCTATCAGCAACCTTTCTGGCAAATCCCATCTCGTGCGTGACACAGACCATGGTTTTACCCTCTTTGGCTAGACCGATCATAACATCGAGTACTTCGCCAATCATCTCTGGGTCGAGTGCAGAGGTAGGCTCATCAAAGAGCATGATATCAGGGCTCTTGCAGAGCGCTCTAGCAATCGCCACACGCTGTTGCTGCCCACCTGAGAGTTGGTTAGGATACTTGTCTGCTTGCTCGGCAATATTGAC
>CAZEIN010000153.1:0-7868 GCA_964512425.1 uncultured Sulfurovum sp. | reverse complement strand
AAGATATCCTCTGCTTAGCGGCCTGTTGGGTTCACTGTATTGTGAGCCCTATAGACTCCTAATTATAAAGGCAAAAAGATGAGTGCAACAAGCTACATAGAAAGAGTGTTGACAGAGGTAAAAGAGAGCTCTCCTGGGCAGGATGAATTTTATCAAGCAGCAGAAGAGGTGCTACATAGTCTGGCACCTGTGCTGGAAAAAGAACCCAAGTATGAAGAGAATGGTATACTGGAACGTATGGTCATTCCTGAGCGTAGTATGATCTTTCGTGTCTGTTGGGTAGATGATGCAGGAAAAGTACAGACAAACTTTGGATATCGTGTACAGTTCAACTCAGCGATTGGGCCTTATAAAGGTGGTTTACGATTTCACCCCTCTGTCAATCTAGGTATTGTCAAGTTCTTGGGTTTTGAGCAGATTTTGAAAAACTCATTGACAGGGCTTCCTATCGGTGGTGGTAAGGGTGGTAGTAACTTTGACCCCAAGGGTAAAAGCAACAATGAAGTGATGCGATTTTGTCAAGCATTTATGACAGAGCTTTACAGACACATTGGTAATACGAAAGATATCCCAGCAGGTGACATCGGTGTAGGTGGGCGTGAAATCGGATATCTTTATGGGCAGTTCAAGAAAATTACGGGTTCATTTGAGGGTGTACTCACGGGTAAAGGACTCAACTGGGGTGGATCGTTGGCACGCACAGAAGCGACTGGATTTGGTTCTGTCTATTTTGCACAGAATGTATTGGAAAAGAATGGCATGGATCTAAACGGGATGGTCTGTACGGTTTCTGGCTCTGGTAACGTAGCAACCTATACCATCAAAAAACTTCAAGAGTTAGGTGCAGTGGCCGTTACGTGTAGTGATAGTAGAGGAATGGTGTATCAGAAGAGCGGTATCGATGTAGAGACACTCAGACAGGTCAAGGAAATTGGCAGACAATCACTCACAGAGTATGTTAAACTCCAGCCTGATGCAGTGTATACACCAGTCAGTGAATACCCAGAGGGACGTAATGGTGTATGGGATGTGCCTTGTGATGTAGCATTCCCAAGTGCCACACAAAATGAGCTCAACCTCGAAGATGCCAAAGCACTCCATGCCAATGGATGCAAGCTGGTCAATGAGGGTGCCAATATGCCATCTACGCTAGATGCAGTAGACTATATCCAGAGTAAGGGTATGTTTTTTGGTCCAGCCAAAGCAGCCAATGCAGGTGGTGTGGCAGTGAGTCAGCTAGAGATGAGCCAAAATGCCAGTATGGAGCGATGGAGCTTTGTCGAGGTGGATACCAAGCTATTTGGTATCATGAAAAATATCTTTAATGCTGCCTATGATACTTCTGTAGAATTTGGCAAGCCAGGTGACTTGGTCATGGGCGCCAATATTGCAGGCTTTATAAAAGTTGCAGACTCTATGATTGATGAGGGTGCAGTCTAGCATTTTCTTTGCTTTTTGTGCTATAATTTGGGCAAAGGAGATGAGATGATTCGTTTGCCCCTTATAGCCACACTATTTTTTTTGGTCGGGTGCACATCCTCTCCCGACCTTCAAGCTCAAAATAAAACTATCCAAATGCGTCATAGTGCTTATCTAGGGAAGAAGATTGGACTGTTTGTTTTGGGCGTAGGTATGCCCTATGCCAAAAGGGTATCGAGAGATAAGGTCATCTATAGATGGAACTCAGGAAATCCTCTGCCCTATCCACGGTTCGATGATAAAGATGACTATTGGATGGATGGAGAGTGTGAGATAGAAATTTATACTAGGTTTGATGGGCATATTGCTGCTATCTATGCACAGGACAATCGTGCTAAGAACTGGGATATTACTGCTTGTGCCAAGTATCTCAAGTAGGCTGACATGACTATTGTCATTGCAGGAGCAGGTAAGGTTGGATTTCAGCTGGCACGTGCACTCTCAACCCACCATCAAGTTACAGTCATCGATCAGAATGCAGAGGCACTCAATAGACTCCAAGAGCTTATCGATATCTTTCCCGTACATGGAAATATAGAAAACCCACAAACATATGCAGCACTGCTGGAGACAAAAGCGGATATCTTTATCGCTGTAAGTGATAGCGATGAAGCCAATCTCATCTCTACGCTATTGATTGATGATCACATAGAAGTAGAGAGAAAGATCATTAGATTGCGTAATAGCTATTTTTCAGAGAGTGAGACACTCTCAAATTTTGGAAATTTACAGCGTATCTTTCCTTTTCAATTGGCAGCAGAGACGATTCGAGCACTGCTGGCACATCCAGAAGCAAATAATGTGAAAACCTTTGCTATGGCAGAGAGCAAGCTTATTTCTATCAAGGTAGATAACCCTGTACATGAAGAAAAACAGGTAGGATTATTTGAAAATGAGATGCTCAAAGTGGTGGGTATTGAAAGAAATAAATTCTTTTTTGTGCCTGATAAAGAGGAGGTAATTGTACATAATGATCTTCTCTATTTTTTGGGAAATAGCCAAGTGCTGGATGCTCTTTATGGAGAATTAGATTTACATATGCCACAACGCACTAAAAATGCTGTTATTTTTGGAGCAAAGACCCTTGGTGTGGAAATTGCCAAAGTACTGATTGATGAAGGAGTACAGGTAAAGCTTGTAGAGAAGGATATCACTTACTGTCACAGTGCATCAGAGGCACTACAAGACAAAGCCCTGATTATTAATAGCCGTTATGACGAAGCTATTCTCTATGAGGAGGAGAATCTTAGCAGTGCTGATATGGTTATTACAGCTGGGACACAAGATGAAACCAATATTATTCAAGCACTCCAAGCCAAAGAGCAAGGCATACCCAAAGTCATAGCGATTAACAATGAGCCAAAATACTATGCTTTGATGCATCAACTTGGTATCGTAGTTTCACGTGGGCCAAGAACCAGTGCATACTATACAATATTGGAGAGTTTGGCTGCACATGGTACAATGGAGAAACGACATTTCTGTGGCGGGGGAGGTATTGTGCTTAGTCGCAAGATACAGCCTTTGTGTTCACTCATAGGAAAGCCAATTTGTCAGGGATATCAAGGATTAGGCATTTTGCTCATAGAGCGTCAAGGAAAATTACTTATCGTCAATGAACAGATGTTGCTGGATGCACATGATACACTCTTTTTTATCATCACTGCAGAGAAAGAAAAAGAGGCAGAGCAGTGGATCGGCTCGCTCTAAAAAATATTACCAAGATCATCGCTTTGTTAGGGATGACTATTGCCCTATTTTTTTTGTTGCCATTGGCTGTAGGTATCTATAACCATGAAGAAGTGACAGCCTTTTTCCTCTTTGATACTGTTTTGTTTCTCCTCTGTCTGCTGCTGTATCAGTGGCTCAAGAGACATCAGGTGCAGATGCGTATCAAAGATGCAATCATTACGGTCAATCTCATCTGGCTGCTCTTGGGTATCTTGGGAGCGATTCCTCTGATGCTCTCTACGGGAGTAGGATTTGTGGATGGATTTTTTGAGGCAGTGAGTGGATTTACCACGACAGGTGCTACGATCTATTCGGAGATAGAGCTACTCCCAACACATATCTTATTGTTGCGAAGTCTTATGCATTGGCTGGGAGGCATGGGTGTCATTGTACTGGGTGTAGGCTTGCTTTCTATTATCAATCCTGCAGGCTCCATGGCACTGTTCAAGGCAGAATCTACAGGTATAAAACTAGATAAACTCACACCTAAAATCAAAGATACAGCGGTGAAAATCTGGGGTATCTATCTCCTCTTGACAGTGCTAGATATGCTCCTGTTGTGGGCAGAGGGGATGAGTCTATTTGATGCACTCAATCATGCTTTTTCTACGATGTCTACCGGTGGGTTTTCTACCAAGAATAGCTCGATGGCTTACTGGGCAGAGCAACCCATCATCCTCTGGACGACAACACTGTTTATGCTTTTGGCGGGGATTAATTTTCTGGCACATATTCGGCTACTCAAGCGTGACTATAGTGGATACCAAACCGAAGAGGTTAAATGGTACCTGATACTCTTTTTGCTTCTCTCTTTAGGATTGACGCTCTCTCATCTCTCTTTAGGTGAGGAGGGATGGTTTGAAAGCAGTACCCATGCCTTCTTTTCGGTAGCATCGATTTTGACCACCACAGGGTTTGTTTCTGTGGACTATGAACGGTGGGGAAATATCGCCGTGGTCCTCATTTTCGCCGCGATGCTGATAGGAGGAAACACAGGTTCTACCGCAGGGGGGTTCAAGGTAGGCCGTTATGTGGTTTTGATTAAAAATATGCTTTTTCAGGTACGTCGCTTGCTTCATCCTAAAGCCATTGTCAATCTCTATATAGACGGTAATCGTATCACCTATGATACCTTAGGTGTCATCAGTGGTTTTGCGTTGCTGTTTATCCTCAGTAATGCACTTCTCACTGCTTATCTCTATGCTGGTGGCTATGACCTCATGACCTCACTGAGTGCCGCGATTGCTATGGTAGGCAATATCGGCCCAGGTTTTGCCAGAGTAGGAACTGTGGAGAATTACCATTTCTTTAGTAGTATGGACAAACTAGTGATGTCTTTTTTTATGATTTTGGGCAGGTTGGAGTTTTATACGGTAATCATGCTCTTCTCCAGAAGTTTCTGGAGAAAGTTTTAGGTCTCTATCGCAGCTTTATCCCTAGTGGCTTGATTGTACTCGATATAGATTTTACTCGTTGCAAAGAGAAAGGTCGTAATCGCTGGCCCAATAATCGCTCCCCAGAAACCATAGCTAGTCATTCCTGCCAGGATCGAGAAGAAGATAATCAATTCACCGATACTGGTACTGTTATGCAGCAGATCCTCTTTGATTACCTTGATGATGACAGGCTTGATAAAGGTATCTGCGATGATAGAGACCATGATGACTGAGTACAGAGCAATAGCAATAGCCGCATTGGAGCTGATCTCACTCCAAGCAAACAGAGAGAGTGGCACCCAGAGTATCGCACCACCTACGATAGGAATTAGTGAAGCAAATCCATAGAGTACACCAAAGAGCAGCCCATTGAAGTCAAGATAGCTCACAAAAAATCCAAACAGCAACCCCTCAAAAATCGCAGTCACAATGATAGAGTAAAAGACCACCTCCATCGTAGAGGAGACCTCATTGAGCATCTGGGTACTCTTGGCTTTGGAGACCGGGATGAGGGCTTTGAGGAGTTCAAAGAATTTATCACTATAGTAATTGATGACTGCATAAAAAACAATGACCAGCACAACATCTTTGAGAAAACTCAATCCCACACTGCCTACCTTGGTGATATAGACAGAAATATCTTTGAGATAGGGGGCGATCTTTTCAGTCTTGAGGTATGCATTTGACCACTCGTTGAGGTAGGGGATATCTTGGACCAGTTCTTTGGCTTTGGTGACGATGAGTCGTATCGTCTCTTGGTCTATTTGGCTAAAGTACCCAACACCAGAAGTAGCGGCATAGACGATAGGAGCCAAAATGAGCAGGACGAGGAGAATCACCATTATCAAGGTTGCCAGCTTGTTGGATTTGAATCTCTGCACAAAATAGTGGGTGAGGTTAAAGGTTGCCATGACCATCAACGCAGCCACAACAATGGGCAGCAAAAAGGGTGCATAGATAGAGTAGGCTGCCAATAGGGCAAGTCCAAACAGGAGTAGGACAATGACGGGAGATCTATTCAAGAAGTGCTCCTATTGTTGGTCTTCTTTTCAGGGGGCAAAGCCCTTTGAAAATTCCTCTCACTAAAACTTCGCATATCTGCTCAGTGTCATACTTTTTATTCAAAAAGTGCTCCTTGAATTTCTTTGGATGGGGGTGCGAGTCGAAACAGTTCATAGGTTTTTGCTGTGGCGATACGACCCCGTGCGGTACGTTCGATATAGCCATTGGCGATGAGGTAGGGTTCGAGTACATCTTCGATGGTGTCTTCATCTTCGCTCAGTGCTGCTCCGATGGTGCTAAGCCCCATCGGTTTGCCTTTGGCCGTGATGAGCAGTTCGAGCAGTCTGATATCCTGCTCGTCAAATCCGATATCATTGACACCCAGCTCATTGAGAGCAAACTGGGCTCTAGAGAGACTAATCGTCTCTTCGTCTGACACTTCTGCAAAGTCCCGTACTCGTCTGAGCAGTCTCAGAGCGATTCTGGGCGTACCACGACTCCTGCCAGAGATCTCTGTGGCGGCTTTAGGGTCAGTGACTTTTTCTAGTTTGTGTGAGGCTTGGGTGATGATGGTTGCCAGCTCACTAGGAGAGTAGAATTGCATACGAAAATGCATACCAAACCGCTCTCTGAGGGGATTGGAGAGCATCCCTGCACGGGTAGTGGCTCCAATGAGGGTGAAGCGTGGTAGATCGATCTTGACTGTCTGTGCTGCGGGGCCACTACCGATGATGATATCGAGTCTAAAATCCTCCATCGCAGGGTAGAGTATCTCCTCTATCGCTGGGCTCATACGGTGGATCTCATCGATAAAGAGGATATCACCCTCTTCGATATTGGTCAGCAGTGCTGCGAGATCGCCTGATTTTTCAATCATGGGTGCAGCGGTGGTTTTGATATTGGCTTCCATCTGGGTAGAGATGATGTTTGCCAATGTGGTCTTGCCTAGTCCTGGAGGCCCAAAAAAGAGGATATGATCGAGTGCTTCACCCCTACGGCGGCTCGCTTCGATAAAGACCTTGAGGTTTTTCTTGATTTTCTCTTGACCGATATACTCATCCCATGTACTTGGACGCAGTGAGGCTTCGTAACTGGTCTCGTTCTCAAAACGCTCTATCTCTACGATGCGTTCCATCAATAGACCTTAATCCCAAATCCCGAAATAGGATTCTCTGAATGCGATGATAGTGCATAGTCATGAATTTCTATTTCGGGATTTGGGTTAATAGCTATAGTTGTCATCTGGGAACTCCCGTGCTTTGACTTCATCTCGGTATTGCTGGAGTCCTTTTCGGATGAGGGCTGCTCCATCGCAGTACTCTTTGACAAACTTGGGTTTAAAGGCTTCAAAGAATCCAAACATATCACTCCAGACCAGCACTTGCCCATCCGTACCTACACCAGCACCTATGCCGATACTGGGGATAGAGAGCTCTTGGGTGATACGCGTGGCGGCTTCGGATTTCATCCCCTCTAGCAACATGACGCTGGCACCTGCACGCTCTAGTATCTTGGCATCTTCGATGAGGTGTTGGATGGCCTCTTCGCTTTTGCCTTGGATTCTGTAGCCTCCCTCTGCTCGGACTGATTGAGGCATGAGTCCGATATGGGTGACGACAGCGATACCGTTGGCAGTGAGGTATTTGACGATCTCCTCTTTTTCCCTGCCCCCTTCGATTTTGATTGCTTGGGCATCGGTCTCACGGTAGACACGGATAGCATTTTTCAGTGCCTGCTCTTTGTTGCTGTAACTGCCAAAAGGCATATCAAAGACGATGAGTGGGAGCTTGGCTCCATTGCAGACAGCTTTGGTGTGATAGATCATCTGATCCATGGTCGCAGAGAGGGTGTCTGGCTGACCAAAAAAGCTCATATTGAGGCTGTCTCCGACTAGAATCATCTCTACTTCGCCATCAAAGAGTTGGGCAAAAAGTGCATCATAGGCAGTGATCATCGTAATAGGTTCTACGCCTTTGCGTTTCTGGATAGTGGTAATGGTAACTTTCTTCTCGATTTTGGGTGTTTGTATGCTCATAGTGTGACTCTCTAGAAATTTATTTCTCATTTTATCTAAAAAATGTATAATATCGACAAAAGATTAATAGAATATTCTTGAATATCCAGAAAAGAGCAGATATGAAAAAATTAGTAGGCTATATCACCACAGGTTTTCCTGACAGATACTTTACCGTAGATTTGGCAATGGCAATGGCAGAGGCA
>CAZEIN010000152.1:0-4117 GCA_964512425.1 uncultured Sulfurovum sp. | reverse complement strand
CAAGCTCAATGGGCAAACAGGGGTAGAGATGGAGGCACTCACCGGTGTGAGTATCGGACTGCTCACTATCTATGATATGCTCAAGGCGATTGACAAGGGTATGGTTATCCGCAATGTACAACTAGAGAGAAAGTCAGGAGGGAACAGTGGCGATTTTAGACGATAGCTGCCAGTCCAAACCTGAGATCAACTACCCTTGTCAATGGGGCTATAAAATTATCGGTAGAGATAAAGAAGCACTAAAAATATGCATTTCTGAGATTATGGGAGATAAGGAGCATCTCGTCTCACCAGGAAATATCTCAAAAACAGGCAAATTTCATACCTATAATGCCAGCTGCGAGGTAGAAAGTGAGGAGGAGCGAAATCACCTCTTTCAAGCTTTTGGTGTGCATGATGCTGTAAAAATGGTAATTTAGAGTGCGATTAAAATCCTACCAAGCTGACGGTATTTTACTCCTCGTTGCGATTAGCTGGGGTGTGACCTTTGCATTGGTGCAGGATGCGATAGAACAGATCCCCGTCTACACTTTTCTCTTCTGGCGGTTTGGATTTGCTTTTGTATTGATGGCTATCGTGGCGTGGAAGCATTGGCATAAACTCAATATGCCTACACTCTATGCCGCCATTGTGTTAGGATTGCTAAACTTCTCTGCTTTTGCTTTTCAGACCTATGGATTGACATTGACGCTCTCTTCGACAGTGGCATTTATCACAGGGCTCAATGTCATATTTATCCCTTTTCTCGCACTTTTACTCTCCAGGCGATCCGTATCACGCTATGCGATGATAGGTGCGATGATTGCAGTGGCAGGGCTCTGGTTTTTGACGGGTCAGGAGGGGATAGGCATGGGGCTAGGAGAGATTTATACATTGGTTTGTGCAGTGCTTTTCTCCCTACATATCCTCTATACGGATCGTTTTGTGCGAGTGCATGATGTGACGCTCTTGGTGACGATACAGTTCGGTGTGATTGCCTTGGCATCACTGCTTACTGGTATCACTGTAGATGGCAGTGTGATTCCCTCTAGCTACAGTGATGCTTTTCTATTGGCATTGATATCGACAGTTGTGTTTGCTACGGTGTTTGCTTTTTGGGCACAGACCAGCATGCAACGGTTTACAACTCCTGCCAAAACAGCCTTGATTTTTACCATGGAGCCGCTGAGTGCTGCGGTATTTGGATATCTCTATGCGGGAGAGGTACTCTCACCGCTGCAGATGCTTGGGGGCGGGTTGATGATTGTTGGGGTATTGTACGCAGAGTTGATGACATTGAGGCGTGCCCCTACACCGTTATGAGGGCAGGGAGGTTTTCTTGTGCAGCATCTTGTCTGCACTTAAACTCGCGACCATAGAGAGAATGACATAAATGAGGAAAAAGTAAAGCCCAATCTCTGGCTCTGCACGGCTCGTATCAGAATTACCCCCTGTGAGATAGACCAGCAGGATGGCTACCACAAAGACATCGATCATCGACCATTTGCCTAGATGTTTAAAAAACTTTACCACCTTTGCCGCAAAGGGACTATGCTCAAACGTAGCCACAAAGAGTAGGGAGAGGGTTTTGATCGCAGGGATAATAACAGAGAAGAGCAAAATCACACCAGCAACCACCAGTGAGCCATTGGTGTAGAGTTTGGCAATGGAGCCGATGATGCCTTTGGACTCAAAGGAGAGTACTACATCTCCCAGGTACTCTACCTGCTTGTGGATGATGACCAGTAGGATAGGGGTGATAAGTCCATTGATGAGAGCAATCAGTGCGGCGATAGAGACAGCGATGGTAAAGCCCTGCAAGGAGAGTAGAAAATAGAGTAATAAAATAATCCCTGCCCCGATGGCAAAGTAGAGGGCATAGGCTTTGGCTTTTGTATTATGGTGCTGACGCTCTTTTTCTAGAGCAATAATTTTCTCTTTGGTGTCATTTTTGACCAGTCCGAGGGTAAAGAGGTTTGCCAGCTCTTTGAGCTGAAACTCTGCCAGTGTCCCAGCATCCATCTGTTGGCTGATCTCATAGGTTTTCTGCTCATAGAGCTTGGCGGTGAGATAGCCCTGCTTGCCCATATAGGCCATAGTGATGAGCGTAATGATAGTGATGATAATTGCAATTGTCTTTTTCATACTGTGATTATAGCAAGTTTTTTGTTTGCTTTGGAGTGGCAGGAGGTAGGTAGTGAAAGGGGATGATAAGGGCAGGCACGAGACCTGCCCCTACGAAAAAGAGATTAAGAGAGAATCTCTTCGAGGGTGATATAGTCGCCTACGCGACCTGTCATCTTCTCGATGTCTGTGTTGACTGGGAGGGTTTTTTTGCCCTTTCTCCATCCGGCAGGTGTGACCTCACCGGTTGCCTCTACATGTAGATAGGCCTCGATCTGCCTGAGGAACTCATTGACATTTCTGCCTACAGGTGGCGTGAGCACCTCTTGGGCAACCACGATACCGTCTGGGTTGATGAGGAATCTACCTCTGATAGCGATGCCATCTCCTTTATGATAGACGCCAAAGGCTTTGGAGACCTTGTGGCTGTTGTCTGCACCCATCATGAGCTTGAATCCCTCCATAAGAGGCTCAGTCTCTACAAATCGCTTATGCGAAAATTTGGTATCACAGGATACCACCAATAGCTCTACACCCAACGCTTCAAATTTATGTGATGCTGCATTCACGGCAGCCAGTTCGGTGGGTCAAACAAAGGTAAAATCGCCAGGATAGAAGCATATCGCATGCCACTTCCCCGCATAGTCTGCACTGCTGACAGTAGTAAACTTGCCAGTTGCAGGATCATACGCACCCATCGTAAACGCTGGAGCGTGTCTAGTCACTAATGAACTTGCCATTGTATCTCCTTATGTATTTTACAGCATAGCTATACTGTGCTTCATAGTATAGCCAAAAGATGTCAACTTAGGAAAGTGTTATAGCATCATTGTGGTATGATATAGAGAGAATAATCAGGAGGTAACAGTGCAACAGATAGAGAGGATTAAAGAGCTGGCACAAGAGGCGGGTAAACTCATTTGTGAGGGCTATCATGCGACCAAAGAGATCACGCACAAAGGTACCGTTGATCTCGTGACACAGTATGATGTCGCCGTAGAGAAATTCGTAATAGAGAGGCTACAAAAGCTATTTCCAGAGCATACACTCGTAGGCGAAGAGAGTCATAAAGGCAGCTATCACTATGACAAAGCGATCTATATCGACCCAATAGATGGTACGACCAATTTCGTTCATGGCTTCCCCCATCTGGCACTCTCGATCGGTGTATGGGAAGCAGGAGAACCAGTCATGGCAGTGGTCTATAATCCTATCCTGGAGGAGATGTTCTGGGCAGTACGAGGAGAGGGTGCCTATCTGGGTGAGAAACGACTCTCTGTCAGTGCCCAAGGCACGCTACAGCAGTCACTGATCGGTACAGGCTTTCCCTATGCCAAGGTCAATGCAGGAATCGAGTACCACTGGGTGATTGATTGCCTGACCAACCTACTCCCCTATATCCGTGATATCCGACGATTAGGGGCAGCTGCGGTAGATCTCTGCTATCTGGCTGAGGGGCGTATCGATGCCTTTTATGAGATCGACCTCAAGCCTTGGGATGTGGCAGGGGGGATACTCATCCTGCTAGAAGCAGAGGGCAAGGTTTCCAATGTTTCTGGCGAAAGTTATGATTTTGATGATAAAAGTATTGTTTGTAGCAATGGTTTGGTACATGAGCAGTTGCTAGAGAAGCTGGTTAATATTTAAAACACTATAATAAAACTTGACATAAAATGTAAAATATACTATACTTCATTAAATATTTGACTCTAATCAAAGGAAGTATTATGAAAATTAGCCAATCTGCCAAAGCGAAAACCAAAGTCAAAATCCTCCAATCAGCCGTAGATCTCATCATCAAAAAGGGGTTTGCCCATGCCAGCCTCAGAGAGATGGCGAAAAATGCAGGGGTGAGTAACCCTACCATCTATAACTATTTTCCCTCCAAAGAGAAGCTCCTTTATGGGTATATCGAGCAGAAACATAGTGAGGCGATTGCAGCGATCCATGCGATAGAGGATTTTCATACCTATACGCTACGCGAGCAGCTCCAAACTCTCATCGAGACGGAACT
>CAZEIN010000151.1:0-13975 GCA_964512425.1 uncultured Sulfurovum sp. | reverse complement strand
TCGCAAAAGAAAAGGTCGATTTCGCTGAGTTCATCGTAGGCAAAGCCCAAGAACTCCCCCTCATCAATGAGAGCTCCGATGTGATCTCCATCAGCTACGGTATCCGTAATGTAGTCGATAGAGTAGAGGCACTCCAAGAGTTTAACCGTGCATTGAAGCCTGGTGGATTGGTCGTCATCCTAGAGTTCACCAAACAAGAGCGACAAGGACTCATAGACAAAGTAGTGGATTTTGGCATGAAAAATGTGCTACCTCGTGTGGGAGGGTTTATCTCTAAAAATTATGAAGCCTACAAATACCTACCAGACTCTATCGAAGAGTTCCTCACTACAGAGATGTTGAGTCAAGAACTAGAAGAAGCTGGATTTGAGATGAAGTACACCAAATCATTTTCGATGGGGATTTCGACACTGTTGGTTGCACAGAAAAAATAGTGCAGGAGGTACCATGTCTCAAATGATGACAGTCTCATCTCTCAATACCAAGATCAAATCCCTCCTCGAAGCTACCTTTATGCATATCATGGTCGAGGGGGAGATCGCACAGGTCACCTATGCCAGCAGTGGGCATGTCTATTTCTCCATCAAGGATAACCAGAGTACACTCAAATGCGTGATGTGGAAATCCGCTGTGGCTAGATTGAAATTCCAGTTAGCCAAAGGCGAACATATCGTTGTCGAGGGCTCAGTGGGCGTGTATACGCCTAGAGGAGAGTATCAGTTTATCGCTACGCATATCGAGCCCTACGGCAAGGGTGCCTTGGCAGTGGCTTTTGAACAGCTCAAAACCAAACTCAAAACCAAAGGCTACTTTGATACCCATACCAAAAAGCCACTACCCAAATACCCTAGCAAAATCGCTATCATAACAGCAGGAGGTGCCGCAGCACTACAAGATATGCTGAGGGTCGCAGAAAAACGCTGGGCAGGTATGGAGATTGTGGTGGTAGATGTCTTGGTGCAGGGAGCGTTGGCGGCGGGTGAGATTGCTAGAGGTATCAGGTATGCTGATGGGTTGAGGGCAGATGTGATTATTGTGGGGCGTGGGGGTGGATCGACTGAGGATCTCTGGGCATTTAACGAAGAGCTTGTTGCTGATGCCATCTATGAGGCAGAGACAGCGGTGGTGAGTGCTGTGGGTCATGAGGTTGATACGGTGATCTCTGATTTTGTAGCAGATCTCAGGGCTCCGACACCCAGTGCTGCGATGGAGATGGTGCTGCCTGATGGTGATGAGCTGCGGTATATGCTCGATGAGCGTCTAGAGCAGTTTGACCGTAGGGTAGGGCATATCCTCTCACAGAAATCTCAGCAAACCCAGAGTCTCTATGCGGAGCTTTCACGTTTTTCATTGGGGAACAGATTGGATTTGCTGTACAAACAGTTTGATAGGTTGGCTTTGGATTTTGGGCAGACGATGCAGTATCGTCTCTCTCAGTTTGATGCGATGAGATTGCCAATTGTAGGCAAGCTGGAGGATACGATGGGCTTTGTCCTGCGAAACAAATCCAAAGAGCTGGAGAGTACTCTCACACGCTTTAGACTCTCCAATCCTCATACACAGATGAGAGAGGCATGGGCTCAGGTCACGAGAGATGGTAAAAAAGTAGGACTCGAAATGATAGAGGTAGGGGATCAGTTTGATCTATTGAGCGATAGTGTCAAGATAAAAGTCAAAGCGTTAGAGAAAAAGAGTTTGTAGGGGCGAACCCAAGTCGGTTCGCCCACAGAGATGATATAAACCTTCGGCTTACATCATGCCTGGCATACCGCCCATACCGCCCATGTCTGGCATAGGAGCTGCAGCTACTTTGTCCTCTTTGATATCAGAGATGGTTGCCTCTGTAGTGAGGAGTAGGCTAGATACAGAAGTGGCATTTTGGAGTGCTACTCTGGCTACTTTGAGTGGATCGATGATGCCTGCTTCGAGCATATTGACATACTCACCATTGGCTGCATTGAATCCAAATGTTTTGTCATCAGAGCTTGCTACTTTGTCAGCAACCACACCTGCATCAAATCCCGCATTGGCTGCAATCTGCTTGATCGGTGCCTTGATAGCTCTGAGGATGATTTCATAACCTACTGCCTCATCGCCCTCTAATGCGAGGTTGACATGGTTGCCTGCTTTGACGAGGGCAGCACCACCACCGATGATGATACCCTCATCAACAGCTGCTTTGGTTGCAGAGAGTGCATCATCTACTCTGTCTTTTTTCTCTTTCATTTCTGTCTCTGTGGCAGCACCTACTTTGATGACCGCTACACCGCCAGAGAGTTTGGCGAGACGCTCTTGGAGCTTCTCTTTGTCATAGTCACTGCTTGTGATCTCTAGCTGTGTTCTGATCTCACCGACTCTGGCTTCTACTGCGGATGCATCGCCTTTGCCATCTACGATAGTGCTGTTGTCTTTGTCGATGACCACTCTGGTAGCTTGACCGAGTTGATCGATGGTGGCTTTCTCTAGTGAAAGTCCAAGCTCATCAGTGATGAGTGTACCCCCTGTGAGGATCGCGATGTCTTTGAGCATCTCTTTTTTTCGGTCACCAAATCCTGGGGCTTTGACTGCTGCGATATTGAGTACACCCTTGAGTCTGTTGAGAACGAGTGTAGTCAGTGCCTCACCCTCAACATCATCCGCAATGATGAGTAGTGGTCTACCACTTTGCTGCGACTGCTCGAGTAGAGGGACTAGGTCTTTGAGTGACGTGATTTTGCTGTCTGTGATGAGGATGAGTGGATTGTCAAACTCAGTTGTCATCTTTTCAGAATTGGTGATAAAGTAAGGAGAGAGATACCCTCTGTCAAACTGCATACCTTCTACGACATCAAGCTCATCGTTGATACCCTTTGCCTCTTCGACAGTGATGACACCATCTTTGCCTACTTTTTCCATCGCTTCAGCGATGAGGCTACCGATTTTGACATCAGAGTTGGCAGAGATTGTTGCTACCTGAGCGATCTCTTTTTTGTCTTTGACCTCTTGGCTCATGGATTTGAGCTCTTCGATGATAGCCACAGTGGCTTTGTCCATCCCTCTTTTGACTTCGATGGGGTTGGCACCTGCTGTGATGTTACGTAGTCCTTCTTGGAAGATAGACTGTGCGAGTACCGTTGCTGTGGTTGTACCGTCACCTGCCTCATCTGCTGTGTTGCTGGCAACCTCTTTGACCAGTTGTGCCCCCATGTTTTCTAGTGGATCATCGAGCTCAATCTCTCTGGCTACAGATACACCATCTTTGGTGATGCTAGGTGCTCCAAAGCTTTTTTGGATGAGTACATTGCGACCACGAGGCCCCATGGTTACCTTGACTGCATCTGCTAGCTTGGTCACACCGCTATAAAGTCCGTTTCTTGCTTTGTCTGAAAAAAATATCTCTTTTGCCATTTTTTATTCCTTATTATATTATTTTAAAATTCCAAGAATGTCATCGCTGTTTAGGATGAGGTACTCTGTGCCATCTAGTGTGATCTCTGTACCGCCGTATTTGCCAAATACCACTGTGTCGCCATCATTGATACCTTCGTCTTGTGCATCTGGTCCTGTGGCGACTACTTTGCCCTGTAGGGGCTTCTCTTTGGCAGTGTCTGGGATAATAATCCCTGAAGCGGTCGTTGTGACCTCCTCTTCACGCGCTACCAATACTCTGTTTGCTAAGGGTTGAAAAGTCATTACTTCTCCTTTATATGTTATGTGATTTATTGGTGAAGTGGTATTTTAGTCATTTTTTCTAAAAATGTCAATAAAAAATCATAAAAATAGTAACAATATGAGTCAAATAGACTAAAGTAACTTTAGTTGATGAGAGTTATATCTATTATTTTTAAGAATTTTTCAATATTTTTGCAAATTTTAATCATACTTTTGATACTATTCCGTCTCTTTATGAAGTGGCAAGGTAGCTCAGCTGGTTAGAGCGCTGGTCTCATAAGCCGGAGGTCGGGGATTCGAGTTCCCCTCTTGCTACCACTTTTTAAATCCTCCACCAGATATACCTTTCACCAAATTGTACCCATATCAGTTGATATATAGGGCTTTTGTAGACTTTTACTCTATTTTTAATATTTTTTAAGATGAATTAATATACAATGTGATATTCTTTGTCATTTAGGACAAAACGCTACAGCAAAACAAGGAGTATGTAATGTTAAGAAAAGCGATAACAGCAGTGTTGGTATTAGGTGTTAGCACATTTGTAAGTGCAGGTGACAATACGAGAAGTATTAGTGAGACCAGTGAAGTTTTTATTGGTGCTGAGTTGGGTGCAACGATGGCACAAGGGAGAACAGGAGGTGTCTTTGGTGTTGAGAACTATGATGATATGGGTCTCTCCCTGGGACTTAGACTAGGTGCACAAAATGCACTATGGAGATCCATGGTCGTAGTTGACTATTTTGACAATGATGTGCAAAACTATGAGAGAGCCATGATTCAAGTCGATTATTATGTCATGTCTAACCGCTTTAACACCACAACATTTAGACCCTATATTGGACTTAATGGTGGCTATGCAAACTATGAAGCAACGGGTGTGCTTGATGATAGTGGCTTTGTCTATGGTGGGCAGATTGGATTTACAGCATCAGTATCTGAAAATATTGATCTGGATGTTGCCTATCGACACTCAATCGCCAGTCCTGATGATCTCGATCATATAGGAAATGTTGTATTCGGCGTAAATTATCTTTATTAAGCACAATCGATAGCAGGAGCTAGATATGAAAAAACAGATTTTATTTATATTTTCTACAGTACTAATGTTGATTCTTGGGGGCTGTGGGAGTAATGATATGGTTGACGGAAGCAGCAGCTCTACAGTATCACCTGTAGTTGTCCAAAAACAAAAGATAATACTAAATCAGCAAAATGGCACAGATTTTACATTGAGTATACCTGTTGTAAAACAATATGATTCTAGTGTTCTGGTAAAGCTAGAAAATTTTGTTTTGGAAGAAATGGGTGGTTGCCAAATATCTCATATTTCCTATAGCCCAGCTTTTTTAGAGCTAAATGGAGAAAAGAATAGTATCAAAACTGTAAATATTCAAGGTACATTTGCAGCTCCCTGTGTACCTTCTGGACATACATTTAGGTATACTCAGACAGTTTCGGCTAATGGGCAGACGCAAACAAATAATATAAGTAGTGCTTATGATTATAGTAATTCTACTGGAAGTGAAAACCTTCCTGCATCAACAGGCTATTCTTTTTATAATACCAATACCCCATTAGAAGTAACCAAAACCAATACAGGCTATGATATCAAAGTTCAGCTACTCAAAGATGCCTATCCTGCGGTAGGAAAGGTAGTAAAACTTAGAGCATTTAACAATATCTATGGAGATATTGCGGGCTACAATACGAGTACTGGCACGGATGGATATGCTACTTTCCAATACACTTCACCTAGTAGACTTCCTGTTAATGGTTCGAGTGCAACACTCACAGTTGAATTTATTGATGATGCAAATCATACGTTAACAAAAGAATTACTTTTAACATTTAACTCGCAGGGTACAGAAATAGACCCTAACACCAATACAGCTCTACCTATTACGGTAGTTCCAGCCAGTATGAGGAGTATCACTCTTTCTAATAATAGTCAAAGTTATACGATGGATATAAGAGTATACAAAGATATCGCACCATATTCTTTGGGCTCTGTTAAAGTTGAGCTACCATTAGATGTCTTGGAGGGCATCGATGTTGGGTCTTTTTCTGCATATGAAGTCCCTGTCAATGAACAAGGTATAGCAACATTCCATTATACGGGCCCCAGTAATTTACAGGCACTTGTGGCTGCTGGGAAATTAGGTAGTACGTTTAAATTTTATCATACAGAAAATAGTGCGGTAGAGGCAAGACAGCCAATGACCACACACTATAATCCTAGCGATGACTATATCCCAGTAAATTATAAATTGGAGATTATTACGGAAGAGAATGATTTTAGCATGGGTATTCCTGACATTATAAAAACATTTAATGTAACACTCACAAAAATAGATGGTACTGCAGTAAATCCAGGGGAAATTAATATTACAAAAATAGAAGTAAAAGCAGAGAACTCTCTGGTTGCCCAACTGTGGGATACTGCTTCTAGTACGATGCTAGATGAGATGGAAATACAGAAAATAAATAGTAGTCCATTTATACTAAAATCCAAGAAACTATCAGGCATTGTGCCTCTTACGGTAACTATGTATTTTACTGATATTAATAATGAAGTCAAGGAGATGACAATTACAGTAAATGTCCGTGTTCTCTCAGGACCGCCTTCCTCTATCAGTATTTCTTATGCCAGTACGGATCAAGACAGTAGCCGTGCAAAATATATCGAAAAGTTTGCTATCAGTGTATCTGATGAATATGGCAATAGCGTCAATACCAGACCCTATATCTCGATAGGAGCCATAGCTGGATATGCTGTAGATGGCAGTGCACCTAGCTCCACAGAAACAGCATCGACAAAAAGACTTTTCTATGGTAGAAGTGCAATTATGGGTGGTGTCGCGGATGGGGAACTAGATAATAATGGTGATACGGATCCTCATACAACTTCATTTAATGAAAATGTGATGGGGAGTGTCTTTAAGTATGTCAATGCAGAAGGACCCAATACGGACAAGCTAGTGATTTTTGGTGCAGGGAAAAATTATGAAGCTATGGGTAAATGGGATTTTGAGAGAGTGACTGATGATATGCTTCAGCTACAAGATGATTATGCAGGCATCACACGATCAGGACTCTCGTATGCTATTGGTCACAACTATTATCAGGATCAGTGTCGTGAGGATGGGCGTGAGTGGACAGGAAGTACTGATTCTGATACCTATCAGCTCGATGATCAAGGTACGGTACTTGTATCCTATAAATATGATTATCATTTATCAGGCAAAGATATTCTATTGTGGGTCAACCTCAATGGTATCCAGCCAGATACAGGCGATGATACACGTATCGGAGAGGTGGTTAAGCATACCTTGAGAACCACAGGGCTTAAGCATATTCCAGAAGGGGGCTATACTGTCGAGAAAGGTACATCCAAAGATGTTGTATTCCATATCCATCATGAAAATGCACCAGAATGGTATAGAAATGCACACTTTGGGGCTGCTGCCGCTCCTGGTAGTACGTGTGCAGTAACGTATCTTGGAAGTAGCAATGATGTTGATGCACGAACATGCAGTAATGGTAACAATACAGATGGTACCAGTTATATCTCGCTGCGTTTGACAGCGGCTCCAGATAAAGATTGCACCTATAATCTTACAAGAGTAGTAACGAGTAGTGAATTTTAATCAGAAAATACTATAGAGTTTTGGCTCTATGGTATTTTAATCCTCTTCTTTCTCTTTTTTTACTATAATCACATCAATATATTGATAATGAGGTCACCATGATAGATTTAAAATATCTCCAAAGCCACTTTGACGAAGCCAGTGCAAAACTGCAAAAAAAAGGTGTAGATACAGAAACACTCCAAAATCTCCAAAACCTTTTTGCATCACTCAAAAAAGCCAACCAACAACTCGAAACACTCAAAGCCGAGCAGAATAGTATGTCTAAACTCTTTGGGCAGTATATGCGTGAGGGCAAAGATATCTCTGAACTCAAAGCCAAAGTAGATGCCAACAAAGAGGCGATGGTACCATTGCAGGAAAAAGCCAGAGAAGCAGAAGAGGCACTCTATGCAGTTGCATTGGCGATTCCTAATTTTCCAGATGATACCGTGCCAGCAGGTGCAGATGAGGATGAGAATGTGGAGATCAAAAAGGTGCTGGAGCCTAGGGTGTTTGAATTTGCACCGCTGGAGCATTGGGCATTGGCAGAGCAGAACGGCTGGATCGATTTCGAGCGTGGGGTAAAGCTAGCCAAGAGCCGTTTTTCTGTGTTGCGTGGAGAGGCCGCTAGACTCGAACGTGCTCTGATCAACTTCTTCCTCGATACCAATACCCAAAAGGGTTTTGTCGAGCAGTCCGTACCCTTTATGAGCAATGCTGCGATGCTTCAAGGTACAGGGCAACTCCCCAAGTTTGAAGATGACCTGTTCAAAATAGAGGAAGAGAACCTCTATCTCATCCCTACAGCAGAAGTGCCGCTGACCAATATGTATCATGATGAGATCCTCCCTGCCTCAGAACTACCACAGCTGATGACTGCCTATACACCCTGCTTTCGTAGAGAAGCAGGCAGTGCTGGGCGTGATACCAGAGGGATGATCCGTCAGCACCAGTTTAACAAGGTAGAGATGGTAGCAATCGCTCATCCAAGGCATAGTGATGAGGTGTTTGATCTCATGGTAGAGAATGCTTCTGATATCCTCACTGCATTGGGCTTGCCACATAGAGTGGTGGAGCTCTGTAGTGGTGATTTGGGCTTCTCAGCAGCTAGAACGATTGATCTGGAGGTATGGTTACCTGGTCAGAACAAATATCGTGAGATCAGCTCGATCTCCAATACCAGAGATTTCCAAGCCAGACGTGCCAAGATACGATTCAAAGATGGCAAAAAGAACCGCTTTGTCCATACGCTCAATGGCTCTGCTCTGGCAGTAGGTCGTACGATTGTAGCGATTATGGAGAACTATCAAAATGCGGATGGGAGTATCGAGATCCCTGAGGTGTTGAAAAAATATATGTAGGCATGGGTGGATACGGAATCCACCCTTACGGATTACACCGTCTTTGCACTGTCCTCTTTTCTGATTTTTAGCATACCTTCCATACTCAAATAGCTGTTTAGTGCCCCGATGTAGGCTCTGGCACTGGCTAGCATCGTATCCATGCTGAGACCGTGCCCAATCATCGCGGGCTCGTTGTCATTAAAGGTGACTTTGACGGTGACATTGGCCAATGCGTCCTTGCCTTTGGTGACAGAGGTAACTTTGTAGTCGAGGAGTCTACCTGCGTGTCCTGTGATACGGTCAATAGTCTTGAATACGGCATCTATCGTACCACCTCCGATACTGGCATCTGTAATCTCCTCTCCCTCATGACTGATAGTCACAGCTGCACTAGGCACGCCTCCTGTGGAGTCCATGAGCTGCATGGCGACCAACTCATAGGCTTTGGCTACGCCACCCATCTCACTGGTGACCAAGGCACGGATATCATCATCATAGATATCTTTTTTCTTGTCTGCAACCTCCTTGAATCGTTCAAAGGCACTGTTGAGCTCTGTGGAGTCAATCGTAAAACCTAGTTTTTCAAGCTTGCTCTTGAATGCTGCTCTGCCTGAGTGTTTCCCTAGGACAAGTGTATCCTCCATATCCAAGCCTATCTCTTCTGGAGAGAAGATTTCATAGGTGAGCTTGTTTTTGAGCATACCATCCTGATGGATACCGCTCTCATGCGCAAAGGCATTTTTACCCACGATGGCCTTGTTGGGTTGTGGCTCGATACCTGTAATGGTAGCGATGAGTCTGCTGGTTGGGTAGATCTCTTTGGTGTTGATCGTGGTTTCAAACTGCTTGAAATAGTCTCCGCGTACCTTCATCGCCATGACCAACTCCTCTAGGGCAGCATTGCCTGCACGTTCTCCTAGACCATTGATGGTGCACTCTACCTGCCTGGCGCCATTGAGCACTGCTTCGAGTGAGTTGGCAACCGCCAACCCCAAGTCATTATGATTGTGCACAGAGATAATAGCCCGTTCTCCGATATGGGCATACATCTGAGAGATCATACTGGCTATCTCAGAGGGCATACGGATACCTACCGTATCAGGGAGATTGATGGTACCGGCTCCTGCTGCTATCACTGCATCAGATATCTCTTTCATAAAGCCGATATCGCTACGCCCTGCATCCTCGCAACTAAACTCCACATCCTCTACAAATGTTTTGGCGTACTCTACGGCACGGACTGCTCTGCGAATCACCTCGTCTGGTGCCATTTTGAGTTTGTGCTCCATGTGGATAGGACTGGTAGCGATAAAGGTATGGATACGCTGTTTGGCTGCCTTGGAGATGGCGTCTCCTGCTGCTTTGATATCGCTATCTATCGCACGGGCTAGAGAGCAGACGGTAGACTGGGTAACGCGCTGAGCGATCTTGTCTATCGCATCAAAATCTCCAGGACTAGCTGCTGCAAATCCCGCTTCGATGATATCCACACCCAACCGCTCTAGTTGGGAAGCGATCTGGATTTTTTCACTGGTATTCATGGAGGCGCCAGGGCTCTGTTCTCCATCACGTAGGGTTGTATCAAATATAATAATTTTTTCTTTGTTCATTGACTTGCCTTGTATCGCATAATTCGGGTTTAAAAGCTTGATAGCTTTATATAGTGTTATTCTATCGAAATAGAAATGAGATATGGGAGGGGTTAATCCCAAATCCCGAAATAGACATTCATGACTGCACACAATCATCGCATTCAAGGGCTTTGCGTAAAACCATCGCCGAACCCATAGCTAATTCAAATTCTATATATTTTGCAGATGCTTGCGAGGATGCTCCTTGAAGTATACTATTGTATTTTGATTTGGTATTACTTGCCTTCTTCTTGTTGAGAAGGTTCTATATCTTTGTCGGTATTCTGCTCTGCTTGTACGGCAGCTTCTTGTGAAGCTTTTGCTTCTCTTTCTGCTTGCTCCTCTTTGGCGACTTTATGTCCATGAGCCAATCGTGATTCCATGCCTTGTGCTGTTTCATATTGCTTGATGATCTCACGTACTTTTTTGCCCTCTATGACCTCTACATCCAGTAGTACTTTGGTCATCTCCTCGATGGCATCACGATAGTCACCTAGTGTGGTTTTGACATGAATATAGTGCTCTGCTAGCATGGACTTGACTGTATCATCAATGCGTTCTGCCATCACTTCGCTGTAGTCCTTGACCCGCTGTCCTCCACCGAGGAACATGCCGCCCTGTTGGGTTTCGAGTACCATTAACCCTGCTACTTCACTCATCCCGTAGACGGCAATCATATCTTTGATGATGGCTGTGGCGCGCTGGAGGTCGTTGCCCGCACCCGTACTGATCTCTCCGAGAAAGACCTCTTCGGCTGCACGTCCACCCAGCAGTACGTCAATCTCTGCGAGGAGTTCATGTTTCTGTTTGAGGAAACGGTTCTCTTCGTCAGGGAGGTGCAGGGTATAGCCTAGTGCTCCTAGCCCTCTAGGGATGATGGAGACCTTGGAGACTCTGGTGGCTCCTTTGGTGACCTCTGCCATGAGTGCATGGCCGCTTTCATGATAGGCTACGATTTTTTTCTCGAGCTCATTGATTTTACGATTTTTCTTCTCTAGTCCTACAAAAGCTCTCTCGATGGCTTCCATGAAATCACTCTGATTGATCTCTTTTTTGTTGGCACGACCTGCGAGTAGGGCGGCTTCATTGATGATATTGGCTAGATCTGCACCAGCGAGTCCTGCGGTGGCTTTGGCGACAAGTTCGAGGTTGACATCGGAGGCTACCTTGACCCCCTCTATGTGGACTTGGAGGATAGCGAGTCTGCCTTCTTGGTCTGGTTTGTCTACGAGAACCTGTCTGTCAAATCGTCCTGCACGTAGTAGGGCTGCATCGAGGACTTCAGGTCTGTTGGTAGCTGCCAGTACGATCACAGGGGTATCTGTACCAAAACCATCCATCTCAGCCAGCAGCTGGTTGAGTGTCTGCTCTTTCTCATCATGTCCACCCATTTGACCTGCTGCAGCACGGCTCTTGCCGATGGCATCAATCTCATCGATAAAGATGATAGAGGGGGCTTCCTTTTTGGCTTGGGCAAAGAGGTCACGTACACGGCTCGCACCCACACCCACAAACATCTCCATAAAGCCTGATCCACTGACTGAAAAGAAAGGCACGGAGGCTTCACCCGCAACTGCCTTGGCGAGGAGTGTTTTTCCTGTGCCTGGAGGCCCCACGAGGAGTACGCCTTTGGGGATCTTGGCTCCTAGCTCGATATAGCGTTCTGGATATTTGAGGAAATCCACAATCTCCATGACCTCATCCTTCGCCTCGTCGACCCCTGCGACATCATCAAATTTGGTATCAGGCTTCTCTGAGTTGATCATCTTGTCTGCTTTGCCAACGCCCAGGATACCTCCACCCATGCCCTTGGACATGCGTTTGACCACGACTAGCCAGATAGCAATCAAGATCAAAAAAGGCAACAGGGTACTCAAAAGCTCTGCGACGAAGCCACCTCCTAGCACACCCTCGTATTTGATGCCTTTGGCTTCGAGTTGTGGGATGAGTTCTCTATCGATAGCTGGGATATTTTCAGCGATATAGCGTGTCTTGATGCCGCTTGCATCATTGGTGGCTTCGATACTTCTAGGGGTGAGCTTGACACTGGTTATTTTGCCCTCTTTGATCAGCGTTTTGACCTCTGAGTAGGAGATACGCTGTATCTTGGCGTTTTGCTTGTTGAACATGGTATCTAGACCATCACTCTCACCTACAAATGATTTGAAGACGAGAATAATAACAATCGAGAAGAGGGCAAATGCCAAGAGTGGGTTGTCATTGAAAAAGTTACTGTTTTTGGGCTCTTGATTTCCCTGATTTTGTGGTTGGTTAGCCATTGGTTTCCTTTTTGTAGATGAGGGTGACCCACTCATCTTGCTGTTTTCTTTCGAGTAATTTGAGGTTGTGGTATGCCTCTAGTATGATGGACTCTTTTTTGTCCAAGATACCAGAGAGTATCAGTATGCCGTCTGTATGTACACTGTTTTGTAGTCCATGAGCAATCGCCCTGAGTACATCAGCGATAATATTGGCGATGACTATATCATATTTTTCTTCTGTTTTATTAACAGAGCCTTCCCAGAGTCTGCGATAGGTTTCGTCATTGAGTGTAAAGTTCTCTACCGTGCTCTCCACAGAGACCGAATCGGTATCGCACAGATCAATGGTGGCACCAAGTTTGCATGCTGCCAATCCCAAGATGCCACTACCACATCCCACATCCAGCACAGTATGTTCAGGTGCTACATACTCCCCTACCGCTTCGAGACAGGAGAAAGTCGTACCATGATGTCCAGAACCAAAAGCCAAGGCAGGATCCACGATGATATTGATCAGATCTTCTTTGGGCGTATTCCAACTAGGGTGGATATAAAACGTTCCTGCTTCGATGGGCTGGACAGAGCTTTGATAGGTCTCTATCCAATCTGTATTGGCTTTTTCTTCTATTTTGCAGGTGAGCGTGAGGCTCTCTCCCAGGGTGTCAGAGAGGGCTTCGACTGCTTCTTGGACATAGCCTAGATCACGCTCACTGCGTACGATAATCTCTCCCTCTCCCATCTCTATACCATCTCCATAGATATTGGCAACAAAATCAGAGATGAGATCGACAAAGCGATCATCTAGCGTGATAGTGAGCTCTTGGTATTTAGCTTGCATTGGCCGCCTCAAATGCTGCTGCTAGATCGAGCGTGCCTTCGTAGAATGCTTTGCCCACGATGGTGCCCTCACAGCCTGCTGCGAGTAGTGCATGGATGTCGCTCATATCTTTGAGCCCACCACTGGCGATGGTCTCCACACCTGACGCCTCTGCGATCTCCATCGTGAAATCAACATTGACACCTGTCATCATCCCATCTCTGCCCACATCTGTACAGATAATGGCATCGACACCACAAGAGGCAAATTCACGGGCCAGGTCAGTGGCTTTCATATCCGAGGTCTCAGCCCACCCCTCTACGGCTACCATACCATCAATCGCATCGATACCCACTACTATAGGGTATTTACTCGCCATATCTTTGACAAACTGTGGATCTTTGACTGCGATAGAGCCTAGAATCAATCGGTCAATCCCCAACTCCAAATACATTTTGATAGTCTCCTCATCACGAATCCCTCCACCGAGCTCTAGTTTCAAATTACAATTCTCACGAATCTTTTTAATCTGCTCCAAGTTCTCAGGCTTCCCTGCAAACGCACCATTCAGGTCAACCAGGTGAACCCATTCAGAGCCTAACTCTTCAAATCGTTTGGCCACTTGCCACGGCTCATCAGA
>CAZEIN010000150.1:0-2986 GCA_964512425.1 uncultured Sulfurovum sp. | reverse complement strand
ACAAAACCCAGAATAATGAAAGAGATCGTATCGTTGATAAATACACCATACTTGATCGCTGGAGCTGCTGCTTTATCTAGGGCTGCCATGGTAGCATACTCTTTTCCATCCAAAGCAATAAATAACTGAGAGAAATCAACCCCACCCAAAAGTAGCCCAACAGGAGGCATGATAACGTTGGCAACGAGTGACTTGACCACTGTGGCAAATGCACCACCAAAGATAAAACCTACTGCCATATCTACCATATTTCCCTTGATGAGAAACTTTTTGAATTCTTCTAACATTGCTATCCTTTTCGTCTTTTGATTTGTTATTATAGCATAACTATTGTTCTAGTCAATCTATCATTATTTCAACTCGCCCCAACTATCCCCTATGCTTACAGAGCACACTAGTGGCACATCCAGCACCAAAATATTCTCCATAATATACACAAATCGTCTACTCATCTCTTCTATTTTCTCCTCTTTGACTTCAAAGATCAGCTCATCGTGTATCTGTAGGAGCATAAAAGCATCGAGATCCTCTTCGCGTATCAGGGAGTCTATCTGATTCATAGAGAGCTTGATGAGGTCTGCGGCAGAGCCTTGAAATACGGTGTTGACAGACTCACGCATAAATGCAGCCTTTTGCATACCATTGGCAGATTCATAATCGAAGATTCTTCTGCGTTTGAGTATGGTCTCTACGTAGCCATCTATTTTGACGCGCTCTTGGATACCTTCCAAGAAACGCTTGACTGTGGGGAATGAAGCAAAGTAGTTGGTGATGATCTCTTTGGCCTCACCTGTAGATATCCCTAGCTCCTCTGAGAGCTTTTTGGGACCCATACCATAGAGTAATCCAAAGTTGACAGATTTGGCAAAACTTCTCTTTTCTTGTGCCTCCTCTTCTCCAAATAGCTTCACTGCCGTTGCCATGTGGATATCGATATTGTTGTTAAACGCTTCGAGCAGTGCGGCATCCTGGGAGAAGTGTGCCAGTAGACGTAACTCTATCTGGGAATAGTCGATGCTTACTAGCTTGTATCCCTTCTTGGCAATAAATGCTTCTCTCACAGAACGGCCTAGCGGGGATCGCACAGGAATGTTCTGTAGATTTGGGTCCTTGGAACTCAAGCGTCCTGTGGAAGTACCCGTTTGTATAAATGAGGTATAGATACGACTCTGTTCATCCTTCTGAGCCAATTTGAGCAAGGGATCTACATAGGTAGAGAGGATTTTCTGATACTCTCTATATGCGAGTATCTTGGGGATGATTGCATGCTCATTGACTAGAGACTGAAGCACTGCCTCATTGGTGCTGTAGCCTGTTTTGGTCTTTTTGCCTCCCTTGAGTCCTAACTGCTGAAAGAGAATCACGCCCAGCTGTTGGGTAGAACGGATATTAAATTCACTCTCTGCCAATGCATAGATCTCTTGGGTGAGGCTGTCTAAATCTGCACCTAGTGTCTGATGCAATACCTGTAGTCTGCTTTGGTCTATCTTTATCCCTAGTTTTTCCATGCGTATGAGTATATTGATAAAGGGATACTCGACATTTTTGGCTTCTGTTAGCAAGTGACTCAATGAGCCGAGTTCCATCTTTTTCTTGAGTGCACCATAGAGTAGATAGGTTATCCATGCATCCTCTGCTGCATAAAAGGTGGCATCGGCTATCGCCACATGGGAGAAGTTCTCTCCTTTTTTCACCATCTCTTTGAACGGTTTCATCTCGTACTTGAAAAATTTCTTTGCCAGTGCATCTAGCCCTACTTTGCTCCCAGGGTCACTCAGCCATGCCATAATCATTGTATCAGCAAAAGGCATCACCTCTGCTATCTCATACTGATGATAGAGTAGCGAGAGATCGAATTTGAGGTTCTGACCGACTACCTTGTGCCTGAGCAGTTTTTTCAAAGAGTGCATAGCATCCCCTATCGATACTTGATCCTCTACACCCAGATAGCTGTGCCCTATGGGTACATAGTAGGCTCTATCAGAAGAGATACAGAAACTAAAGCCCACCATTTTAGCTGTTTTGGTATCTAATCCTGTGGTCTCTGTATCAAATGCCACGATAGCATCAGCTTCTATAGCATCTACAACTGCCTCAAGTTTTGCTTTGGTATCAAGGGTTATCGCTTCAAAATGCAGTGTAGGCTTTGATGGTGCTATGACTTCTCTCTCGCAGTCAGGCTCCATGCCCACCTTTGCTTTGCGTATGGCCTGCTTCATCTCATACTGCTCAAACTCATCCAGCAGACAGCTGAGATAATTTTTGTCCTCAAACACAAAACTCTCGACATCCATATCGGCAAAGACATCTGTTTTCATCGTCACCAACTCTCTAGAGAGAAAGGCCTGCTCTTTGCTCTCGAGCAGCAGGTTTTGGATACGTGCTGTACCACAATGCTCAATATCTTCATAGATGGCTTCAAGTGTGTGATACTGATTGATCAGTTTGGAGGCACCCACTTTTCCTATGCCCTTGACACCAGGTACATTGTCTGAGCTGTCTCCTAGTATCGCTTGAAAATTGATAAAATCCCTAGGGTGTACACCAAATTTGTCCATACAAGTCTGCTCATCGACTACTGCACGCTTGACCGAATCATACATCTCCACCACACCGTCTTCTATCATCTGATAGAGGTCTTTATCATGAGAGACGATACGTACACGCAGCCCTTGTGTCTTGGCAAACTTAGTAATAGTGGCGATGACGTCATCTGCCTCATAGCCCTCTCGACTCATATTGGCAAAGCCCATCTGCTCAATCCACTCTATGGCAACAGGGAGTTGTCTGGTCAGATCCTCTGGAGGAGCATCTCTGTTGGCTTTATACTCTGGGTATATCTCATTACGGAAAGTCTTGCCTTTGGCATCAAGTGCAAATACGAGATAATCTGTGCTGTGGTCACGACGCAAAGCGTCTACCAGATTGGCAAACCCCGTCAAAAGACCTGTGGGAAACCCCTCGGAATTGCGTAATGGAGGTAGTG
>CAZEIN010000149.1:0-2282 GCA_964512425.1 uncultured Sulfurovum sp. | reverse complement strand
ATGGGGATAGACAAGAGCAATATCCGCTTTGTGGTGCACATGACACTACCAAAAACGGTAGAGAACTTCTACCAAGAAATTGGCAGGGCGGGACGAGATGGCGTGGAGTCAGAGACACTGTTGCTGTTCTCCACAGCAGATATCGTACAGCAGAAATCCTTTATCGATGATCTGCCAGATACCCCCTATCGCCAACACGCTTACGACAAGCTCGATCGTATGGTGCGTTTCGCCAATGGAGAGTCCTGTAGGCATCAGAGTATCGCCCTGTATTTTGATGATACGATAGAGGCATGTGGCGACAGATGCGACAACTGTACTACTCCTGAGAGCAACAAGATTGATATTACAAAAGCCTCACTGAAACTGCTCTCTACGGTGTTTCGCACCAGACAGAACTTTGGTTTGCATTATGTGATAGATGTATTGCGAGGGAGTAAGGAGCAGAGAATATTGGAGAATCACCATGATGCTCTCTCTGTATATGGCATAGGAGAGGAGTATACCAAAGCACAGTGGCTCACCATAGGAGACAAATTGCTAGAGCTCGGAGCATTAGCCATAGGCGAGTTCAAGGTCTATCATCTCACTCCATTTGGTATCGAGATACTCAAAGGAAAACATAGAGTAGACCTCAAAGAAGAGCGGCTGGCTGTGAGGAAAACCGTACAGAAAAAGGTCGATCTCTCTGATAATTTTGATGCAGAGATATTTGAACAACTCCGATCACTCCGATCCCAGATTGCACAGGAGAATAGTATCCCTCCCTATATCGTATTTTCAGACAAAACACTCAAAGATCTCAGTGTCAAGCTCCCTGAGACCAAAGAGCAGATGCTAGCTGTGCATGGGATAGGAGAAGTAAAATATGAGCGGTATGGAGAGCAGTTTTTAATACTGCTTCAGGAGATATAGCTTGATATTTGGTACCCGACCCCATCTATTCTATAGTATAAGCTATGCCTAAAGAGAATATTTTAGATCACTCAAGTAGCTTGGCTATGTGTGATCGATCTAGGGCGTGTGTTGCTTTTTGTTGCATATTTTCTTCTAGTTTTCTCAGGATTTCCGCGATGGCACCGTTGTCTGCATGAGGCAGAAGCAGATGGTAGAGTTTTGTATCTGAGGTGCTTCTGCGTACCTGTTTTGCAAGATCAGAGACCGGATGTTTTGCTCTGTTACGGTATCTTAGTGTGAGCAAGGTTAGTAGAATACCAACAAGCAAACCAAGCAAGATAAATCCGGTATAGCGGAGTATATGTTTTTCTTGCGCTACCTGTGTAACCTCTATTTGATAAGTAGGAGAAGCGAGCGTTTCTGTAAGACCTGTATCGGTATTGAGATATCTCCATGCCAGTGGGGGGAGGGTAAAATCCTCCTCTGCTATGATAGAAAAGGTTTGTGTCAGAGTACTTTGATACGTGCCGTTGCGTATGGTACCAGTGATATGTGGTTCACTGTCAAATACCAAAGCACCTTTGAGATCAAGTTGCAATGCTTTTACTGACGTTAGAGAGCCTGTACCTTCAATAGTGAGTGTGAGATTGAGAGGTTTGTTGGTCTGGATACGCGGGCGATCAATCGTACTTTTGAGGGTATAGTTCCCTGCAGTGTCGATACCTTCAGGCAGAGGCAGTACGGTTATCTTGATGGGATGAGTCCGGAGTGTTTGCCAGATATTTCGGTAGGTGTGGGGATCTTTGTGTGCGATCTCGATACTTTGGGAAGGGAGTGCATGGATACCGGGAAGGTTAGGGATGAGAAGATAGTGTCTTACGCTTTGTTGTGTGGTCTCGTCTGGAAAAGGCAGTACTCTGTATCCCTTTGGCTTGAAGGCGTTGAGATGAATTTTACTGATTGCATCTGTACTGTTATTTTCGAGTGCAAGTGTGACTGTGATAGCTTCACCGACATAGACTTTTTGTTTGGATAGCTTCAGGGTAAAATAGCTTTGAGCCGTGCCAAATAAGTAAGCCCCAAGTTAACCCCACCAGCTAAGAAAAAATCTTGCGTAGGAGAGCTTTTAAGGGGGTAAAAAACTTTTAGCCCTTCAAAAATTTCCAAAAACCCTTTAAATTGGCTCTGAGAGCAACATTAGGTGGGGTTAACTTGGGGCTTACAAAAAATAAGCTATAAGAGGGTATAACTCTAAAAATTTTAGACAGTAAAGATTATAACTATATGAAAAACCAATATATGTCCTATGCAGAGAGTTTAGACTTTCTGCATGAGATGGAAAAAAACCACCCCGATCTGATTGCTATAGAGAAGATCGGAACGAC
>CAZEIN010000148.1:0-1625 GCA_964512425.1 uncultured Sulfurovum sp. | reverse complement strand
CTGACACTAACCATCCCAAAAACCACCCTCAACAAAGATACCAACACCACCATCAAGCTCATCGCCACCTATGATGACAACACCACCAAAGATGTTACCAGCCAGGCAAAGTGGATCATCGACCATCCCGAAGCGGTCACGATAAAGAGCCATAAACTTATAGCAAAAGAGGATACCAATCTCACTATCCAAGCCAAAGTGGGCAACGCGCTTTCTAATAAAGTCAACCTAAGTATCTACTGGGAAGTAGATGACCATAGACTGCCACCGGAGCCTGATCTAGCGGTCAATGATGCTACACTCCTTGGAATCGATAGCAACAACAACGGTGTAAGAGATGATGTGGAGAGGTGGATTTATAAAACCTACGACCATCCTATAGAGCGAGGGATATTTATGCAAAGTGCCAGAGCATACCAAAAGGTGATAGTCGATCCGAGTAAGGCACATGAGACGGTTAAGTATATAAATGACTCCTCATCTTGTAATTATTATTTCGAAGATAACAATGAGTATATAAGAAAAAAATATGAGTATAAGCATACTGATGAAGAATTAGAAAAAATCCAATTTAATACAATAGAACGCCATATTGCTTATAAGAGATATAATGCAGAGTTTAATGGAGAGGTATTTGGCTCTCCAGAAGCCAATAAAAGCAAATGCCTATTTGACAAAAACGGCAACTTAAAGGTGCAGCCATGAAAAAGATAGTTTTAATATTTTATCTCGAAGTACTGAAAAAAGAAGAGGGGCCAAGGGGGTAGAAACACCCATTTTACCCTACCAAGCGCACCTGTTTGATGTATCTAAAATCTTTAGCATTGAGAGTATATAGGTCTATATCATACATTATGACAGTTGCCGCAATCAAAGCATCCATGATTTTTGTATTGTGCGATAGATTGTAACGCTCCAAAATATCTCTCCCAAGTGATATGATTTCCTGATTCATCTTGAGGACTTCAAATTTCATAATTCGTTTCTTGATGTATTCCAGCTCTCTCTTGTTGCGTGCACCCTGAAAGAGCTCCATCAATACGATATCATTAACATACACTGTCTCAAACGAATCAACCAAATCAACCAATGCTTGGTCGTTGTGGTGCCCAAGATACTCAATGACAATGTTGGTATCCACAAAAACTATCGCCATGCATTCTCTCTCAAAGTACGTGCGTATTCTGCTGCATTTTCAATATCTCTAAAAGGGTTAGCACTCTCATCTATCTCCTCTGCCGTATCGTATTTAAGCCTATAAGAGTTTTTGTGCGGGTCAAGAGGCGTGATATCAAATTCATTTGTCTTTCTGTATCTTTTAAGGTTTGTCAAAATAAAATCGGTGAATTTCTCGACATCAGACTTGAGCTCGCTGACAAAAAAGCGTTCTATTTCAGGATTGTCGATGTGTATGGTCATATTCTTACCTTCTTGAATGATGAGTCAATTATAGCCTATTTAGGCTCTAAACTCAAATCGACGCACTCAATCAATGTCTCTACGATCATGATTGTTACGAAGCCGAAGGGGTCGTCACCCTCAGTCACAAACTAGCTGATCTCTCTCATCGGGCTCCACATCAGCCACTTTTGCCAGCACGTCCAAAGCATGCTCTCTCGAACCTT
>CAZEIN010000147.1:0-11791 GCA_964512425.1 uncultured Sulfurovum sp. | reverse complement strand
GGCCTTTTTTTTAAACATAGTATACGATCCTTACAAGACATACGCCGATTATATATGTTATAATATTAAAATAGACTTATCTCATGGGATTTTTGTGAAAAATGGCTAAAATTGGTACCCTAACTCCTCCAAAGAAGCTCTATTTTTACTCCATCCCTTTCTTACTGATACATGAAGGTCTAAGTAGATTTTCTTCTGAGAAAAGTTTTCCATCACCTTTCTGGCAACAATTCCCACCCTTTTTATCCCTGCTCCTTTGGTTCCTACGATCATTCTTTTTTGCATCTCTTTTTCAACGACTATAGTAGCCATTACTCTATCAAGCTTCTCACTCTCTTCTATTCTGTTAATTAATACATCACTCTCATAAGGAATCTCATCACTGAGATTTTCAAAGATAGACTCTCGAATCAATTCTTTATAAATATCCCGAATATTATCTGTAGTGAGTAATTCTGAATCATAAAGCCATGGATGGTGAGGTAAGTATCTGGCTATTTCATTGAGCAACTGCACTGTTCCTACCTTTTTATTGACTGAAAAGGGGATAATGGCTTCAAAATGCTCTTGGTATTTTTGATACTGCCCAAGCTTTTCCAGCAGTTTGGCTTGAGGAATGCGATCCATTTTGGTCAACACAATCATATGGGGTGTGTTTTTACGCTCTGCCATCTCCAAGAACTTGACATACTCCTCTACGCTATCACTAGCAGGTGCCAAGAAAAGAATCAAATCACTATCCCCTATGGCTTTGAGGGCTTCATCCATCATATATTGATTGAGCAACTTCTCTTTTTCATGTAGTCCAGGGGTATCGACAAAAATAATCTGTGCCTTGTCATGCATCACGATGATATTCATACGCTTTCGGGTCGCTTGTGCTTTTTTAGAGACCATCGCTAGCTTTTCTCCTACGATATGGTTGAGCAGTGTGCTTTTGCCTGCATTGGGTCGTCCTACAACAGCAACAAATCCCGCCTTGGTCTCTTTGTCTTCTTTATTAAACATAACACTCCATTCCTAATTCCTAATTCTAAAGAATATACCGTGTAGTATCTTCACTCTCTACGATTTTCTCTAGCTTCTCATTGACCAATACTTCATCGACTACTATCTGCTCTCCGCCTCGCTCATCTGCATGGAAACTCACCTCATCTAAAATCTTCTCCATAATAGTATGTAAACGTCGGGCTCCAATATCCTCTGTTTTTTCATTTGCCAAGGCAGAGTATTTGGCAATGAGTCTCAATGCACTCTCCTCAAAGCTTAGTGTTACACCCTCTACAGCAATAAGTGCTTCATACTGTCTAATCAGTGAATTGGCAGGCTCTGTCAGGATACGATAGAGCGTCTCCTCATCCAGGCTATCCAACTCCACACGCAATGGAAATCGCCCCTGTAACTCAGGAATCAAATCACTTGGCTTGCTCAGATGAAAGGCACCCGCTGCGATAAAGAGAATATGGTCTGTTCTCACCGTACCTATCTTGGTACTCACTGTTGATCCCTCTACGATAGGGAGTAGGTCTCTCTGTACCCCCTCTTTGCTGGGATCTTGTCTGGAGGTACTATTGGCGGGTACTGCGATTTTATCAATCTCATCGATAAAAATCATCCCCCCCTCCTCAATCTTCTGGATCGCTAGATCCTTGAGCTTCTCCTCATCTAGTAGCGTTTCGCTTGCTTCTGATTCGAGAATCTTTTTTGCCTCTTTGACGCTGACCTCTTTTTTCTTCTTTTTATCCATGGCACCGATAACTTTGATGATCGACTCTTGGACATTTGCCATCTCAGGAGGGACATTGCCCCCTGCAAACTCTATGCTAGCAGCAGGTAGCTCTACCTCGATCTTGAGATGATCCAGCTCTCCACGCTCTAGTCGCTTCTGCATCGTAGCAAAAGCAGTATCATACTCCTGCTTCTTCTGCTCACTGGCTCCTGCAGGCAGAGGGGGGAGAAGCTTTTCGATAATCTTGTTCTCTATGTAGGCTTCGATCTTCCCTTGATTTTTCTCATTCTCCTCTTCTCTTACGAGCCGTAGTGAGGTGAGTGCCAGATCACGAATCATCGACTCTACATCACGCCCTACAAACCCTACTTCGGTAAACTTACTTGCCTCTACTTTGACAAAAGGCAGACGCATCATCGTAGAGAGTCGTCTGGCGATTTCTGTTTTTCCTACACCTGTGCTTCCTATCATGAGGATATTTTTAGGCATCACCTCTTGCTGCATCTCAGGGGTGAGTTGCATCCGTCTCCAGCGGTTACGCAATGCGACCGCGATGGTTTTTTTCGCCTCTTTTTGACCAATAACGTATTGATCCAGATGAGAAACTGTCTCTTTGGGTGTGAGGTTTTTAGCCAATGCTATCACTTTTTTAGCTCCAGTGTTTTGATATTTTGATTGGTATAGATACAGAGTTCTCCTGCAATCATGAGGCTCTCTTTGACCAGTTTGTCTGCCGAGAGCGACACATGCTTATCGAGTGCTCTAGCAGCTGAGAGGGCAAAATTGCCACCACTGCCGATGGCTGCTATTTTGCCATCTTCTGGCTCTACCACATCTCCTGTACCTGAGAGGATAAAGATATGATCCGTATTGAGCACAAGCATCATTGCTTCTAGCTGACGCAGCATCTTGTCTTTGCGCCACATCTTGGAAAACGCGATGACTGATTTGAGTAGATCTCCCTTTTTCTCATTGAGTATCCCCTCAAACATATCAAACAGATTAAATGCATCTGCCGTGCTCCCAGCAAATCCTGCCAAGACATTGCCCTCATAGAGCGTTCGTATCTTGGTGGCATTGCCCTTGAGTACGGAATTGCCAAAGGTCACTTGCCCATCACCGCCTATGACAGCATGGCCATCTCCCTTGTATGCCAATATTGTAGTTGCATGAAACATCGGCTATACACCTACTACATTAACTTTCAGTGCGGCATGTATGGCATGGCCTAGTTTGGTATCTACCTCGTGGATACCTGTAGATTTGAGCGCTTTTTTGAGAACGATGTGCTTTTTGTCTATTTCGATACCTAGCTGATCGAGAATCGCTTGTGCGATATCACCATTGCCTACGGAGCCTTTGATGCCTACTGGAGCGACTGGTTTTTCAATACGAATCTCTGTAGCCTCTAAAGTAATCTTCTCGGCATTGAGACGCGTAAGCTCCTCTTTGAGCTCTCTCTCTTCTTTTTCTTTTTGGGCTTTCCACTGCTCTACTACCTCTGGTGTAGCGATCTTGGCAAGCCCTTTGGCGACGAGAAAATTCTGTCCATAGCCATCTTTGACCTCTTTGATCTCTCCTGTTTTTCCTAGTGACTTCACATCTTTGATTAATAATACTTTCATCTCTGCTCCTATAATGGATATTAAATTTGGTATTATTCTATCTAAAAATCACTAACATACTATATAAAAGGTATTTCAATGTTTCAAAATTTCCACATAGACAATTTAGAAAACTTTTCAAAAGAGCTTGAGACGCTTCTTGACCAGCAACGCACTATTATTGATGCTATCACCACTTCTAATGATGATAGCTACGCGACTGTGCTTAAGCCTCTTCAGGATCTAGATGAAGAGCTTGGGCTCTTCTTTACACCTCTTTCTCACCTGAACTCAGTTATGAACTCAGATGAGACACAAAAGGCCTATGAAACATCCTTACCACTACTTTCTAAATTTGGTTCAGAAATAGCACAAAATATAGAACTATTTAAAAAAATAGAACACATTAAAGCAGACTCTGAGGAGGCCAAAACTGTAGTAAAACATAACATAAGAGACTTTGTACTCTCTGGTGTGACTTTGCCAGAAGCTGAGAAAAAACGTCTAGAAGAGATCAGTCTCAAGCTTTCTGAACTCTCTAATGCCTTTTCTCAAAACCTACTAGATGCAACCAATGACTTTGAACTCATTATAACAGATGTCAAAGATATAGAGGGCATGCCTGAGTCTGATATCGAAGCGGCGAAAAAGGAGATAGAGGGCAAAACAGTTTATCAATTCACCCTCCAGATTCCTAGCTACTTGGCATACATGACCTATGGGCCCAATCGGACACATAGAAAAACTATCTCCAAAGCCTACACAACAAGAGCCCCCAATAATGCTGATGTCATAGACCAAATCTTGGCACTCAAGAGTGAGAAAGCCAAGATCCTTGGCTTTACCTCATACGCACATTATGCACTAGAGACCAGAGATGCAAGCAACGAAGCAGATGTTATTGGCTTCCTCAATGATTTAGCAGACGCTGCCCTACCACAAGCCAAAAATGAACTGGCTGAACTCAAAGCCTTTGCTGAAAAAACCGATGGCATCACAGATTTGGTGAGCCATGATGTCGCCTACTATAGCGAAAAACTCAAAAGAGAGAAATTTGACTTTGATGATACCATGACCAAACCCTACTTTGAACAGTCCAAGGTACTCCAAGGTCTTCTCAATATCGTTTCAGAGCTTTTTGAAGTAGACTTCAAATCAGTGGATGTGCCCATCTGGCATGACTGTGTCCGAGCCTATGACATTTTTGAGGAAGGCAAACTCTCTGGGCGTATCTATTTTGACCTCGAGGCTCGCAGAGAAAAGCGAGGTGGTGCATGGATGAACGATTGGGAAACACACTATATAGATAGCCGAGGCAAACAACATCTCGCCTCTGCCTTTGTTGTATGTAATTTTTCTCCTGCAACCAAAACTTCCCCATCACTGCTGCGACATGATGATGTGGTCACGCTCTTTCATGAGATGGGACATGCAATTCATCATCTCTTTGGGAAATGTCGTGAGCGTTCTGTGAGCGGCATCAATGGTGTGGCATGGGACGTGGTGGAGTTTCCTTCTCAGTTTTTAGAGAATTTTGCCTATGAATCTGCTATTCTCAAACGATTTGGCTTTCACTATGAGAGCGGGAAGCCTATCCCTAAAGAGCTGATGAAAAAAATCAAAGAGACCAAAAACTATCAAGCCGCCCTAGGCATACTACGCCAGGTAGAGTTCTCCCTCTTTGATTTCAAACTCCATCAAAAATGCTATCAAGGTGAGGAGATACAAGCCTTGCTAGATAGTATCCGAGAGAAAACCTCTCTACTCCCTGCCCCCAAACACAACAAATTCCAACATGGCTTTGCCCATATCTTTGCAGGAGGATATGCAGCAGGGTATTATAGCTACAAATGGGCTGAAGTACTCAGTGCCGATGCGTTCTTTTCATGCCTAGATAAACATCATGGGTTTGATAAAAATGCAGCAAAGGGGTACAAAGAGGTTATACTCGCCAATGGGGGGAGCAAAGAAATGTCAAAACTCTACCAAGAATGGCTTGGACGAAGAGCGAAAGTACAAAATCTCACCAAACTCTATGAAATTTGACATTTTTTGGGTACACTATTCCATAGCAAAATACCAGTTATATGCCTAATAAATGGTAAAAATAGCTCTCATATTAGGGAATATAAAGATTTGATGCTTGTTTAAGAATGGTTTTATCTAGACCGTTCTATAATTATTACAAACATTCACTTCGGCTATACCCTATAGAGAGGGGATAGTGGTGTTATGCATATTTCAAGAAGTGTCCAAGCACTCAAAGGAAAAGGAAATGGAAATGGAAATGAAAAAAGAATTCAAGCAATTGACCAAATTATTTGTGATGGGAATTATACTTTTTATAGGTACACAACCTATCTATGCGGAGGTAACTCCTTCTGAAAAACAAGCTAAACTCAAACTTGCTAAAACTGCTTATGCCTGTGGATTTGTGTCCGAGAGAATTACCAAAGATTACCTCTATGCTGGAAATAAAGTTGGCGTACGGCAAACTCAAAGAGAGATGAAGTCTGCACTACAAACCTTTGAGGAAAAATTCAAGATTCTGAATGAGTCCATAAACGATGAAAAAAATAAAAACTTACTCGTATTTATGGAGATGAGCTTTGAAGAGTTAAGAGACCTAGTCAAGCAACCATATAGTTTAGACAATGCACAAATAGCTTTGGATCTAAGTGCAACTATTTTAGAAGGTGCCCGATTTATTGCTAATGGTATTAAAAAATCCATCAACCATACAGATAAAAATATGGTTAATGGTATGCGTGCTTATTTTGAAGCAATTGCAACTTATTATATGGCATATCAAGCTGGTGTAAAAGATGATAACACTATACGCTTAATGAAAGAAACTGTCAAAGCCGCAGGAGATGCCATTGATACAGCTGCCAAAGACCCACGTAATACTGTTGCCATGAATCAAAGAATGAATAAAGTACAGAGACTTTGGGGTGTTGTTTATAAATTTTACCTTGATATTGATAAAGGGGGATTACCCTTTATAGTTTACAAAACATCAAGAGACCTCAATAAGAATATTAGTGCCTATAGTACAGAGTTATTAAAAACCTTATCCACAAAGGCTTCCAAGTGAAGTGGCTTGTCTCTGTCATTGCGATGATTATAGGGACATCCATCATCACTTCAGCGGCAACCCTGAGCGACGTAAAAATACTGGAAGCCTCAGGAAATATCAAGTATATTACACAAAAGATTGCCAAAGATTATCTCTATCTATATACCTATCCAAAGAAACGAGAGAGATATACAAGTATCCTAGAAAATGTAGAAACCCTAGAGGATAATATTAAAAATATTGCCATTACAACAAAAGATGAAAAGATAAAGTATATCCTCGATTTTTTTGCCTATGAAAAAGAGCAGATAAAATTAACGCTTACTGAGCCTATCAGTAATGATAATGCAAACAAAATATTGGACTTTAGTGAAGCATTAACCGAAGGGGCTGAAAATATAGCAAGCTCCATACAATATAACTTTACATTTGAAGAAAAAATGTTTATGCGTAGCAAAAATATCGAATACTTAGTGGAGAAACTTGCAAAATATTATATGGTATTAGGTTCTAATATTGATCAATCCACAATTCCTGAAAAAGTACAACAAACTGTAAATCTTGTAGAGAAAGATCTCGCTATGATACAAGAATATGTCTATCCTGGTGAACTTGATACAAGAAAGAAGAATCTCATGTTATTTTGGAAATCAAGCAAACACTATTACAACACAATAGAAAAAGTAAAAATACCAAGTATTGTCTTACTTTCAACCCATGGACTACAAGAGATTATTAAACAAATTGCAATCCATCATAGTAAAGGAGAGTAACCCAATGAAATCATTTAAACAAAAACTATTACTTTATTTTATTCTTATACCACTTCTTGCTGCTGCAGTATGGCTCTCTTTTCTTGCATATCAAGCCTACACAGGCTATAGTCAAGGTCAAAGTAAAACCAATTATACAAAACTTATTGAGCAATCTCGTATCCTATTAGAAGGACTGGAAGACGAAGAGCTTGAAAGTGCCATACATATGGCATCCAATACAAATGCAACAAGTAATTTTAAAAAGCTTAACCTCAGTAGAGCTAAAGTAGATAATGATCTTAAGGAAATAACTGATCTAATTCAAACTACATCTGTACTTTCATCATATCTACCTCAAATTACGCAGTTCAAAGAAAATCTTAGTTTTGTCCGTTCAAAAGTAGATACACTAAGCTCAGACTACAAGAGTATCTTTTTTGATGCCTATTATGATAATGTTTCTAGTATACTTATTACACTGATGGATGATATAATAGAACAATTTAAAATGGGTACTCTTTTCAACTACTATACTGTTATTGAAGAAGTAACTCGATTAAACGCTTTAGAAAAAAGTTTTATTGCACTTAAGCTTAGTGGACAAAAGCCATTTAACAGTCAAGATTTACTCTTATGGGAATCTATTCTTAGTAAAGAAACCTCAATAAATATTGATACTATCAATGACCAAGAAATGCTACTAAAGCTCACACCATTACTGCATAACAAGATCAGACAGGAAACGGTTGAAGATAATAGAGTCCTTATCGCAAAAAATCTAACAAATGGTAAATACAATCTTAGTCTTTCTAAATGGATTAAAGATTATGAATTAAAACTAAATGACTTTGAAAAGGCTGAGAGCATACTACTTTTAAAGCTAAAGAATACTTTTCTCTCTCAAGAAGAAGTAGTAAAAAACAAAGCTATTCAATACGCTTTAGGTGCACTTTTACTTTTATTACTCTTTGCAATTCTATTAAGTATTTTTAGAAACATTAGTAAAGATAATCGACTCTTAGAAGAAACACTTAAAAATATTGAGTTTGACCTTAACCAAGAAAAGAGAGAAGAACTCCGAGCTATCGTGGATAAACGAGACGTAACAGAGATTTATCACTTCTTGGCGAATACGATTAAAGAGGCGAATCAAGCCAAAGACCTTTTTCTTGCCAACATGTCTCATGAGATTCGTACACCACTTAATGGTATTGTTGGATTCACGCAATTGCTCAAAGCAACTGAACTCAACGGTGATCAAAAAGAGTTTATTGATGTCATAGAAGATAGTTCTGAAAATCTACTCAACATCGTAAATGACATTCTCGACCTTTCTAAAATCAAAGCGGATAAAATAGAACTTGAAAATATTCCTTTTAATGCAAGAGAAAAATTTGAAGCATCCATTGAATCATATGGAGCAAAAGCCGGACAAAAAAATATTGAACTTGGACTTTTTGTTGATCCAACACTCCCTTCTACGCTCTTAGGAGATCCAACAAAACTTTCACAAGTACTTACAAACCTTATTAGTAATGCTGTTAAATTTACAAATTCACATGGTGAAATCAATGTAAGGATTGAGAAATTAGCTGAAAATAAGAAACATGCTAAGATCAAATTTTCTATTCAAGATACTGGTGTTGGAATTACTGAGGAACAAAAGAGTAAAATCTTTGAAGAATTTTCCCAAGCTGATTCTAGCACAAGTCGAAAGTTTGGTGGAACTGGACTGGGACTTGCTATTTCAAGTAGACTGATTGCGCATATGGGTGGAAATCTTGAAATTGAAAGCGTATCAGGAGAAGGGTCTACATTCTTCTTTACCCTGGAATTAGAGAAGCAATCCTCCATAAAAGAGGAGCATATACAGGAACTCTATCCCAATATGACTATGGGACTTCTTCTCCCTGAAAGAGATATCAATAGGCAAGTGGATAAAAACCTAGAATCCTATATTCGTATTTTAGGTCCCTCATTTAAAATCTACTATAGCGATGAAATTAATACCTTCGCCAATAACTTACTACCAGATATTCTCTTTATTGACCATAGATATGCTAGACGGGAACATGAACTTAGCCAACTCGTTAACCTAGAAACAAAAATTGTGTTGCTGGCTTCTGGACATATTCGAAGTGAATCAGAAGATACCCTTGCTAAAATTACAAAAATAATATATAAACCCGTTAACTATAGTAAAGTTACAAAACTACTTGAAGAAATTACACAGAGTGAATCTATCATAAATCATAAAGCAAAGACAGATACTTCAAAACGTACAGTATTTGTTGATATGCATGCACTGGTTGCCGAGGACAATATTATTAATCAAAAACTCATTAAAAAGATACTTACTGACTTTGGTCTTACTGTCTCACTAGCCAATAATGGTGAAGAGGCTGTCCAATTGAGAGAAAAAAATAGCTATGATCTTATCTTTATGGATATTCAAATGCCTGTTCTTGGCGGCATTGATGCAACAAAAGAGATTCTAAAGTTTGAGCAAACAAATCATCAAAAACATATTCCAATCATCGCACTAACGGCCAATGCACTACAAGGGGATAGAGAAAAGTATATTGCGGCAGGTATGGACGATTATATATCTAAACCTATTAATATGGATCAAATTGAATTTTTACTTGATACTTATTCACCACAAAACACCCATAGCGAAAAGCTTTCATCTGAATTAGAGGCAGATAAAAATACATTGAAAGTATCCAAGGATGATGTACCAGAAGCCACAGAAGAGATGATTGATATACAAGATACACAAGAACTCTTCTCAACAGCAGAGAGCTTACCTGACACAGAAGTTGAATCCTATATTGCTATTGATGAAGAGATAATTGAAACAGAAATGATAGATGTGTTACTCTATAAAACATCTCTCTTGACAGGAAATATTTACAAACAAATTATTGTTCACTTGGGGTATTCTGTTAATACTGTTACTAGTGAAGATGCATTTTTGAGCACATTGAATGAAAAACAATATCGCTATGTCTTAATTGATGGAAATATTATTCAGGAAGATAGTGGCTGTCTTATTGCAGAATTCATAAAAGAAACTGGTGCAATACCAATCACTTTTGGTGAACACCTGAGAGGTCAATGTTGTGATACCTTAGGCTTGTATGCAGATAAAAATACTTTAGATGAGCTTTTACAATAAATTCCTATTTTCACATTAGGAAAGTAGCCTTTGAGGCTACTTTCCTCCTCCAAACCCAAAGAATCTCTTAATCCTCTCACAAACTGTCACAGAACCTGTCTCTATCTTGCATATCTCTACCTCTTCATGGGCTCTTCTGCCTGGCTGTTTTTTACCCTCTATGATAAATCGTAATGCATTGAGACGAATAAAGCCCTCTGCATCTTTTTGATTATACACTTCATCCTCTTCAAATGTTGAGTGCTCTTCACTATAGAGTGAGTTGTCTGATTTTCTACCTACGACTATTACATTGCCTTTGTAAAGCTTGAGTTTAACCTCACCTGTCACATGCTCTTGAGTTTTATCAATAGCAACCTGTAACATCTCACGCTCTGGAGACCACCAGAAACCATTATAGATGAGCTTGGCATAGCGTGGCATCATCTCATCTTTGAGATGGGCTTCTTCTCTGTCCAATGTAATGGATTCAATCGCTCTGTGGGCTTTGAGCATGATAGTACCACCTGGTGTCTCATAGCAGCCTCTTGCTTTCATCCCTACAAAGCGATTCTCTACGATATCAATACGACCAATACCATGCTTATTGCCATATTCATTGAGTGTACGCAAGATTGTTGCAGGAGTCATCTGCTCGCCATTGATACTCACGGGGTCTCCCTCTTTATATCCTATAGTGATATATTCTGGAGTATCTGGGGCCTCTTCTGGAGAGTTTGTCCAGAGCCACATATCTGCTTCTGGCTCGGCATTGGGATCTTCAAGCACCATCCCCTCATAAGAGATATGCAGAAGATTGGCATCCATAGAATAGGGAGATTTTTTGCCTTTTCTATCAATCTCGATGTCATGATCCTTTGCATACGCCAAAAGCTTCTCACGTGAGTTTAAATCCCACTCTCGCCATGGTGCAATCACTGCAATATCAGGATCAAGACTGAGATAGCCTAGCTCAAAGCGTACCTGATCATTTCCTTTGCCTGTAGCACCATGACTGACAGCATCTGCACCAGTCTGATGAGCAATCTCTATCTGCTTTTTAGAGATGAGTGGTCTGGCAATTGAAGTACCTAGTAGATACTCTCCTTCATAAATCGTATTAGCCCTAAACATAGGAAAGACAAAATCCTTGACAAACTCTTCTTGGAGATCAAGGATAAAGATGTTTTCTTCTTTGATTCCTAGGCTCAATGCCTTTTGACGTGCTGGTTCTACCTCTTCACCTTGTCCTAAATCTGCTGTAAATGTCACTACCTCACAGTGATACTCATCTTGGAGCCATTTGAGGATAATACTGGTATCTAGTCCTCCTGAATAGGCCAAAACTGCTTTTTTAATCTCTCTTTTTGTCATAATATACCTTCTAAATAGTAGTTTCGCGATTTTACCATAATGTCTGTAATAGCTGGTTTGATATCCAGCCCATAGAAATATTTCATACTT
>CAZEIN010000146.1:0-2716 GCA_964512425.1 uncultured Sulfurovum sp. | reverse complement strand
AAACACTAGAACAGACTACGGGGTACATAAGACAAGATAACCCTATAAATATCACTTTATGGTTCTTTGAGACGCTTTATTAAAGCTCCAATGGAAGCACAGCAGTCACACACATACATTGCAGATAAAACAAAGGTTATCAATAAGATTTTAGATATGGGAAGAGAGAATTTTCTTGGAGGACTTAGTAGAAAAATATACTGCCATCGCAGATACGACAACCACTGCAACATCGAGAAATATAGCTGAGATGATAGAAAAAAGTGTATCTAACAAATAGAAGGCACTACTGCTAAACATACACGTTATGAGATAATACTTTAAAAGTAAGATCTCTACTTCTCAATCCTCATCATAGCAATCTCACCTTTGACAACAGTGAGTTTAGCCAATGCTGCAATGGCATCTTGCATCTTGGATTCTTGGCAAGCGTGGGTGGTAAAGAGAAGCTTGGCAACAGTATCGTCTGCGGTGGGCTTTTGGAGCATAGATTCGATCGAAATCTCATATTTTTGTAGCTCGCTTGTGACCGCTGCCAAGACACCACTCTCATCTGCCACTTGCATGCGTAGATAGTATTGCGTAACGATCTCTTCTCTAGGGAGGAGTCTAAATCCACTCTCTAGGCCTTTTTTGTATCCTAGCATCGGACCATGGTTGCCTCGGACGATATCTACGATATCTGCAATGACTGCACTCGCAGTTGCGTCACCGCCAGCACCAGCACCATAGTACATGGTCTCCCCTACTCTATCACCTACCACTGAGACTGCGTTCATCACACCGTCTACTTTGGCTATCATGGAGCTCTGCGGAATCATCGTAGGGTGCACTCTGAGCTCTATGCCGTTTTCTGCTTTTTTGGCGATGCCTAGTAGCTTGATCTCATAGCCAAACTCTTTGGCGAAAGCCACATCTGTCTGTGTGATATTTTCAATACCCTCGATGAGAATATCCTCTGGTTTGGCATCAATACCATAGGCGATACTCGCCAAAATGAGTAGCTTGTGAGAGGCATCAAATCCTCCTACATCAAAGGTAGGGTCTGCTTCTGCATAGCCTAGCTCTTGAGCCTCCTTGAGGATGGCATCATACTGGGCACCCTCTTGGATCATCTTGGTGAGCATATAGTTAGTCGTGCCGTTCATAATCCCCTGGATAGATTCGATGTGATTGGCTGCCAAGCCATTACGCAATGCCCCAATCACAGGGATGCCTCCTGCAGTGCTCGCCTCATACATGAGTGGCAACTCTCCTGCAATCTCTTGGAGTGCATAGCGATGGTAGGCTAGCAGTGCTTTGTTGGCGGTCACCACCGATTTTCCATTTTCTAAAGCCTTTTTGACCAAGGCATAGGGCTCCTCCACTCCCCCCATGAGCTCTACTACGATATCAATCTCTGGATCATCGATGATATCCATAGGATCATCTGAGAGAGCGATACTCACGCCTCTGTCTTTGGAGAGGTTTTTGACTACCCCTGTTTTTACTGCTATTTTTTTACCTGCTCTGGCTTCAATGATTTCTGCATTGGCTTGAAGTATATTGGCCACACTCGCCCCCACAGTACCTACGCCTAGTATTCCTATTTTGATCATATTTTTGTCTTCTCTTCTTCTACTGTTTTCAAAAACTTTTTGATATTTCTAGCAGCCTGTCTGATACGGTTCTCATTTTCGATGAGTGCGATACGCACATACTGGTCACCATATTTTCCAAATCCTATGCCTGGGCTTACGGCTACACCTGCTTCACGCAACAGTCGCTTGGCAAACTCTAGACTCCCCATATCCTGACAGATCGCGGGGATTTTGCCCCAGATAAACATACTCGCATTGGGTCTACCCATCTTCCATCCTGCATTGGCAAAGGCCTCTAGCATCACATCACGACGCTTAAGATAGCGAGGGATAATCTGCTCATCAGGCACATATCCATGCTCATCCAGTGCCACAGTTGCCGCTACTTGAATGGGCGTAAACATCCCATAATCTAGCCATGATTTGATACTCTGTAATGCACCTATGAGCTTCTTGTTTCCCACGATAAATCCAACACGCCATCCTGCCATATTGTAGCTCTTGGAGAGGGTATAGGCCTCTACTGCCACATCCTTGGCTCCGTCTACTTCGAGGATAGAGGGGGTTTTGTAGCCCTCAAATGTGATATCTGCATACGCAATATCAGAGATGATGTAAAAACGCTTCTCTTTTGTCAATGCCACAATACGCTCATAAAATGCTGGTGTAACCGTTGCTGTCGTTGGGTTATGCGGGAAATTGAGCACCAAAAACTTTGCTCGTGGAAGAGAGTTGTCAAGTGCCTCATTGAGATCGGCAAAAAACTGCTCCTCATCCACCTCAAAAGTCTGCTCATCAAATACCAGCTGCATCTTTTCTACATTGGCTCCTGCGAGGATAAATGCCTGTGAATGGATCGGATAGGTAGGGTCTGGCACAATCGCTACATCACCTGGATTGGAGATTGCCTGTACGAGGTGTACATAGCCCTCCTTGCTGCCCATGGTGGCTACCACTTCTGTATCTACATCCAAATCAACATCATACTTGCGCTTGTACCAATTGACCATCGCTAGACGTAGCTTATAGATGCCCTTGCTGGCACTATAGCCATGTGTTTTGTCTCTCTGTGCTGTTTCACAAAGCTTATCTATGATGGGCTGTGGTGTACGTGCATCAGGATTTCCCATAGAGAA
>CAZEIN010000145.1:0-3023 GCA_964512425.1 uncultured Sulfurovum sp. | reverse complement strand
ATTTTATATCTCATATCAACACCACAAAGATAAAATCAAATACCATCGAATACAACAAAATAGAATCAATAAAAATACTGGTAGTATCAAAGACAAAATCATATCCGAGCAATACAATAAAATAATAAAAATCTATCGCGACTACCGATAATAACCCCACACAAGTAGAACAGCGTTTGAAGTACCGTATTTTCTTATAGAGCGTTAAATAGAAGAGCAATACAGCAAAGAGAACAAGAAACATTGGCAAAGCAAGATTGGCTTCGAGGTTCATCAGATAGAGTAGAGGGAACCATAGATACTTTTTCCCATGCCCATCAATGCCCCAGACAATCAAATACCCCGAAAAACCGATAAAAAGAGGTAATGAAACATACTTAGAAATCAAAAGCGGATAGAATACGATAAACCCAAGGATCAAAAGCCACAATATACCCCAAAAAAGTTTTCTAGTCACCTAGCCTATTCTCCATCACTAATACGATACATCAGAGAAACCTCATTGCATACAGGAAAATGAATACACTTGATACAGTCTGCCCAGATTTTTTGCTCGGGGATACTCTCTTTGGAAATCTCCTCAAACCCAAGCTTGAGGAAAAACTGAGGCAGGTAGGTCAGCACCAATACTTCCTTGAGTCCTAGTGCTTTGGCTTCATGGAGTGCATACTCAACCATCTGTTTACCTACCGATCTTCCTCTGGCAGCCTCATCAACGATGAGACTTCTAACCTCTGCTAGTACAGCAGAGTGGATATGCAGTGCCGTATAACCCAGCAGCATTTCCCCCTCTTTTGCTAGCACGTAGGAGCGTATATTGGTGGCAATCTCATCTGCACTACGATCGAGGATGACACCACGCTTGACCTCCTCTGCTACCAACTCTAGCATTTGAGGGATGTCTCTTAGATTGGCTTTAGTCAATCTCATATGGATCAATCCCAAAAACGGTTTTAAAAATCTCTCGATGCACTTTCTCCTCACCAATCTTTTTAGAGTTGGAGATAAAAATAGCATCTGGAAACTTTTTTCTGAGTGCTGTTTTCTCTTTGGTGTTGAGTTTATCAATCTTGGTAAAGAGTGCGAGATAGCGTTGGTCAGGTCGGATAAAGTGCTTGATATACTCCTCCACTTCATTGTCAATTTTAGCAGTGGGATGTCTGGCATCTCGTAGATGAATAAACAGTCTGATAGAGATACGCTTCTCGATAAACTCTACCAGATTTTTCTGCCACACCTGCTTGAGTGTTTTTGAGACTTTGGCATACCCAAAACCAGGCAAATCCACATATCTCAAAAAATAGGGCTCTTCTCCCAATCTATACTCAATCTCAAAAAAGTTAATTAACTGTGTTTTTCCTGGTGTCGAAGAGCTCTTAGCCAAGTTTTTTCGCTTGGCTAATGTGTTGATTGTGGAGCTTTTACCTACATTGGATCTACCGATATATACAATCTCACTCACACTGTCATCTAGTGAATCTGTAATACTCTGTGCAGATTTGATAAAGGTGGAGTTCACCACTCTAGGATTCGGCATCTATCTTTCCTCTATTTCATCTCAAATGTCAGCTTGGCTGCATGTTTTTTATTGCCTTTGATGGTAAAAGCTCCTGTTTTTATATTAATATCAATACGGTTGGCCAGAATGTCTCTCTTATTACTCTTGTCTTTTATTTTGACATTACCTCTAAGAATATATTGTTGGGTATTAGGGAGATACTGCATACTTTGACAACTCCCTGTATAGTTGGATTTGGAACGTTTAATATGAAAAGATACTGCTTCAACAGCTTCATACATTTTTGTACTATTGTCCTCGTTAAAATAGAGTACAATTTTACCAGCACTTACTGTTGTCTCTCCTTGTTTGATATGAGCATTACCAATAAAGTTGACCTGCTTTTGTGCATCTTCTGCCACAAATTCATCTGCAGTAATCTCTAGTTTCTGGGCAGATAACAACAATGAAGAAATCACTAACAATAGATATGCTTTTCTCATAACACACTCCAAATAAGTTCAAAAAGATTATAACTATATTTGGCTAACAGATGGTCAATGAGAGAGCATCTCTTCCAATGTTACTTTAACATTCTCTCCAAGGGCAAGCACATCATAGCCTCCTTCCAAGAAAAAAACCATAGGCACCTCCTTGCTATCCAAAATTGCTCGCACGATTCCACGAATACCCTCAGTGGTAACATTGAGTTGTGCCAGTGGATCACTTTCATGCAAATCATAACCAGCAGAGACCAATACGATCTCAGGATCAAACTTCTCCATATGTTTAGGAAGATCATGAGAGTAGATATCAAGAATTTCTCTATCTCCACTATCGGGCATGATCAAATAATTTGCTGTAAACCCCTGCCCTTCCCCCTCTCCAGTATGGTTTTCAGCACCCGTGCCAGGATACGCAAAGGCCTGATGAGAAGAAAAATAAAAAACAGTATCATCCTCATAAAAAGCATCTTGTGTACCATTGCCATGGTGTACATCAAAATCAATAATCATCACCTTGGCATACCCTAGTTTTTGAGCATATTTAGCAGTAATAGCAATAGTGTTAAAAAGACAGAAACCCATTGCCTGTGTTGGTGTGGCATGGTGTCCAGGAGGTCTAACGGCACAAAAAGCACGTATATACTCTCCTTTTTCAATACCCTCTAGTGCAACCATGCCTGCACCCACTGCCATAATCGCAGCCTGATAAGAATCACTGCTACAGATGGTATCTGCATCAATGCTACCCCCGTAGAGAGAGGCCTCTTCAATCATTTCTATATGCTCGGGCGTATGTATTGTTTGAAGTATCGCTTTTGATACACCAATAGGTGCAACAGAGACCAATCTCTGACGAAGAGGTTCTATGGTCTTTTCTATTGCTATAAGTCTCTGTATGGATTCTGGATGCCCAAAACCTGTATCATGTTTGAGATAGATATCATCTGTAATATATGCTACTTTCATAGCACTATTATAGCTAAATTATTGCCACTTGACACAACGAAATGCGGTTTTTT
>CAZEIN010000144.1:0-4135 GCA_964512425.1 uncultured Sulfurovum sp. | reverse complement strand
TTTCTATCGGGGAAGTGACGCATGAAATATAGTAAAAATTTCTATCAAATCCGATCCAACGAAACGATTTTTGACAAACTAAAATACGAGAGAGAAACGATTGGATACTACAAGCTGCCTTTTGCAGATCTCTCTCCTATTATCACGTTTGCAAACAGTATCACAAAGCAAGATATCGTAGTCATCGGTATCGGGGGGAGTAGTCTAGGAAGCAAAGCTATTTATGAGTTTTTACGTAAAAAGCAGCCCTTTTCCAAGAGGCTCTTTTTTCTCGAAAGTACAGATCCTACTGATATCCGATCGACACTAGCATCCGTCACTCTCGCAGACACGCTCTTTGTAACCATTAGCAAGAGCGGTACAACCGTAGAGACAATAGGTATCCTCAAATATCTCTCTAGTATTGTAACATTGACTTCAGACAATATGGCAGTAGTGAGTGAGACAGCTACTTCTCTACACAGTTATGCGAAAGAGAAAAAGCTACCCTTTTTTGAAATACCCAAAAATGTAGGGGGCAGGTTCTCTGTCTTTTCGGTCGTAGGTTTGCTCCCCCTGGCACTGATAGGGGTAGATATCGAGAATATGCTCCAGGGTGCACAAAAAGTCTATAGAGCATTTTTTGACCAAAAAGCATATTATGATATCCTGATGGAAAAAGCCAGATTTACGGTAGAGAATAAACATCGTTTCAATATCAATGTACTCTTTAGCTACTCTTCTGCGTTAGAGGGATTCAATAAATGGTATATCCAGCTCTGGGCAGAAAGTCTAGGCAAGATTAACAAAAATGGCACCAAACAGGGACTTACGCCTGTAGGGTTGATTGGTCCTGTGGATCAGCACTCTTTTTTACAATTGATTATAGAGGGAGTACGAGACAAAACAGTGACCTTTATCAAAGTCGCTGATTTTGAAGAGCAGATTATTATTCCCTCCCAAAGTCCTCTAGAGGAGCTTGCATATATAGAAAATGTAAGCTTTTCTAAGCTTATTGATTTGCAAGCAGATGCCACGATAGAATCGATCGCAGAGCAGGGAGATATCCCTTATGATGTGGTAACGATTGATAAAGTAGATGAGTATAATATTGCAGAACTGATGTATAGCTATGAACTGCTCGTTTCCATCATTGGGGCATTTTTACAAATTGACACCTATGATCAACCAGGTGTTGAAAATGGGAAAAAGATACTTCGACAGAAATTAAACAATCATAAAAGGGAATGAGATTATGAAGATAGATTTTGCAAAACTACAAGAGCAGTATCAACGCTATAAAACCGAGATAGATGAAGCCATCCATAAAGTACTCGATAAATCAAATTATATTATGGGTGAAGAGGTCTATACTCTGGAAAAAAACCTACAAAGCTACACGGGAGCCAAACATGCGATTAGCTGTGCATCTGGCACCGATGCACTGATAATCGCGATGATGGCATTGGATATTGGTCCAGGCGATGAAGTGATTACGACACCGTTTACTTTTATTGCGACCGCAGAGACGATAGCCTTGGTGGGAGCCAAGCCTGTCTTTGTTGATATTGACGAGGCGACATACAACATAGATCCTACGCAAATAGAAGCAGTCATAACGGATAAAACCAAAGCGATCATGCCTGTGAGTCTCTATGGACAGCCTGCTGATATCGATGAGATACAGGCTATAGCAGACAAGCATCATCTCAAACTCATTATAGATGGTGCACAGAGCTTTGGAAGTACTTACAAAGGCAAATCTGACAGTGCGCTAGGAGATATTTCAATTACCTCTTTTTTCCCAGCCAAGCCATTGGGTTGCTTTGGGGATGGTGGAGCTGTATTTACCAATGACGATACGTTGGCAGAAAAAATTATTTCTCTGAGGATACATGGGCAGACCAAACGTTATCACCATCAAATTATTGGTATTGGGGGTCGTATGGATACGATTCAATGTGCTATTTTGGATGTCAAGCTCAAGTATTATGAAGCAGATTTGGCTTTACGTCAGGAGGTGGCCCAGAAATATAGTGCTATACTTGCTCATGCTCTACACGCTATCCCTACGGTCAAAGGAGATAGAACATCTGCTTGGGCACAATACTCTCTACGTGTAGCGCATCGTGACACGGTACAAAGCACTTTGCAGGACCGGGGCATCCCTACTGCGGTGCATTATCCTATGCCATTGCATATACAAGAGGCGTTTGCCTATCTTGGATATGGGAGAGAGGATTTTCCTATCGCGATGAAAGTGAGTCGAGAGATTCTCTCTTTGCCGATGAATCCCTATCTGAATGATGAGGAGATAGCCTATATTTCTAAACATCTTATATCCTGTACAAACAAGGACATATAGTGTATATCCTTGTAACGGGCGGAGCGGGATATATCGGCTCACATACGGTGATTCAATTGCTGGAGGCAGGATATACACCTATTGTTTTTGATAATTTCTCGAATGCTTCTAGAGAGAGTGTTCGTAGGTTAGAGGAGATTACAGGAGAGCAGATTGTAGTTGTAGAGGGAGATATCCGTCATCACCAGGCGCTAGAGAAGGTGTTTGAACAGTATGATATCAGTAGCGTCATCCATTTTGCAGGACTCAAAGCAGTAGGAGAGTCTGTGCAGAAGCCACTCTATTATTATGACAACAATGTATATGGCACACTGGTGCTCTGTGAGGTGATGGCAAAGTATGGATGCAAATCAATAGTGTTCAGCTCTTCGGCAACAGTCTACGGAGATCCAGAAACAGTACCCATCAGAGAGCATTTCCCGCTCTCGGCAACCAATCCCTACGGTCGAAGCAAACTGATGATCGAAGAGATCCTGCGTGACCTATATGCTGCTGATCATACATGGAAGATTATTCTACTGAGGTATTTTAATCCTATCGGTGCACACCCCAGTGGATTGATTGGAGAAGACCCCAATGGTATCCCCAACAACCTCATGCCCTACATCACCCAGACCGCGGTAGGCAAGCTAAGCTGTTTGGCTGTCTTTGGTGATGATTATGATACGATTGATGGCACAGGAGTGAGAGACTATATCCATGTGGTTGATCTGGCAGAGGGACACTTGAAAGCCTTGGAAAAGATTTCTAGTATTCATGAGGTACTTGCTGTGAATCTCGGTACAGGTACAGGGTATTCTGTATTGGAGATGGTAGCAGCATTTGAAAAAGCCTCTGGCAAGGAGGTACCTTATTGTATCGCTCCTCGTAGAGCAGGTGACATTGCCTCGTGCTATGCAGATCCTCGTTATGCCAGAGAAGTGTTAGGGTGGAGAGCCACCAAGGGAATCCATGAGATGTGTGCAGATGCATGGAGATGGCAGGAGAAAAACCCGGAGGGTTTTTAGGGGGTTAAGAGTTAGGAATTTTTAATTCTTTTTGTTATAATGAACAAATAGATCTTGCAAAAGGATAGGGTATGACAAAAGATGATATTTTATACTTTTTAAAAACACATCAAGATGAATTGAAAGAAAGTATAGAGAATGAAGTAATCTATGGAAGGCACAAGGGAGGAAAATCTACAAAAGCTCAATCTGGTGAAAGGCATTTCTCCTACCCATGCAGCAAAGCTTCTCTTTGCCAAGGATATGAGGCAGTATAGCGTTCATATTGGTCGATTCAAAACACCAGCTACTATCATAGACGACAAAATGATACAAAGCACGCTCTACGAGACGGTTGAGGCAGTAATGAACTTTTTGCTCTCTCATATGAAGGTGGCTTTTGAGTTTACTGGCGAGGTCGAGAGGGTGGAGATATTTGAGTATCCCAAAAAAGCACTCAGGGAGATCATCCTCAATGCCATAGTTCACAGAGACTACACCAGCCCCATAGATATACAGATAAAAATATTTGACAACAGTATCACGGTATTTAATCCAGGTAAGCTGTACGGAGACCTAACCATAGCAGAGTTGCAGACAGATTACTATCAGTCTCGGGCGAGAAACAAGCTCACAACAGAAGCATTTTATTTGACAGGTGATATAGAGAAGTACGGTAGCGGATACATACGCATAAGGGAAGAGATCAAAGGCTACCCAACGATGAAATTCGATTACAAGGAGAGCGGCAATGGATACTTGGTAACCATAAGTTATACGACACAAAAGACTACCCAAGAAACTA
>CAZEIN010000143.1:0-3602 GCA_964512425.1 uncultured Sulfurovum sp. | reverse complement strand
ATATGGGTACTGCTATCATAGTGCAGTTGCACCTCTGACACCTCGCCAATATCAAACCCTTGGTACTGGATGGTGGCTCCCTTTTTGAGCCCAGAAATTTTCCCCTTGAACCGAAAGGTAAAGAGATGGTTTTCTCTGAGTTTCTCTCCGATCTTTTTACTCTCTGCTTCATATTCACTCTCATAAAGTCGGTAAAAATAGTTGGAAGCCGCCTTGGGGTAGGGTTTGTCCACTTTACTCTCAAAGGTGATGCCTCCAAATGCTAAATAGGAGATAATAGGTGCCAGTTTAACATCCAAGCGACCCCCCTTTAGTCCTATATTTGCTAAACCCTGAAACCAAAATTTTGTAGTGATATTGATGAGATGGGCATACTCTTTTTTGACAAAAGCAACCACCTCTACACTCGTACCATCTACTGCCAAAGAGATATGCTCTACCTCACCGACTTGTATATTACGATAGTTAATGGGTGTACCTACTCTGATACCACCAACACTCTTGGAGCTCAACAAAACATACTCACCAGAGGTAATATCCCTATATGGAGTTTTAAGCCCTTCAAAATGTTGTTTATCCTCTTTGCCCAACGAAGCATACATCGCGATATAGGTACCACTCAAAAGGGTCTCCAGTCCACTAATTCCCGTATATCCCACTTCTGGTTTTACAATCCAGAAACGTGCCGTTTCATTCATGAAACTTTCTGCTTCTTTATTCATGCGTGCAATGACTACAACACCATTGCCACCCTCTTGTATCTCGATACGTGTGACTTTGCCTATAGGGACATTACGATAACGGATCACACTCTGCCCTGCTTCTAGCCCACCACTATTAGGAAAGGTAATCCTGATTTCTGGCCCTAGTTTTGAGAAGTGCTGATAGACCAACCATAGCGAGATAAACAGAGCGATGAGAGGCACGATCCATATGGAGGTAAACAGGTTAAATCCTCTACTCTCCTCAACTATAGGTCTCTCAGGATGGGTCATTTTCTCTCCTCTCTTCAAACAATCGTGTATCCACAGACAATGCTGCAAACATCGTAAAAAGTACCATCAGCACAAAAGCCGTAGCACCAGGTCCTGCCAGTACTTTCACCGTAGTGAGCTGCACTAATCCTGTCAATACGGCTACCACAAAGACATCCACCATAGACCAAGGACCAATCACCTCTGTGAGATAATGCAGCTTGTGTTGGTTGACTTTGCTCTGTTTGTAGCGTTTCATTCTACGGTTACTTATCAAAAGATATAGTAGCACAATAAACTTCAAAATAGGCACCAGCACAGAGGCTATCAAAATGATCAAGGCAATAGGATAAGAGCCCTCTTCCCAGAGCACAATAATGCCTCCAATAATCGTATTGCCCTCTTGGGTATGAAACTGCTCACTGATCAAAATAGGATAGAGATTGGCAGGGACATAAAGTATCAAGGCAGTTACGAGAAATGCCCATGCTTTTGAGGTACTGAGTATAGGGTTTTGATAGATGGTTGATGCACAGCGGTGACACTCTATTTGGCTTTCGCTATTGAGATTGACCGCTTCACAGACAGGGCAGCGAACAATATCAGCACTCTCTATCTCCTGATGAAGCGGATCTCCTAGGCTCCCTATCTGGCAGGTATCCATCTCAAATATCCGATATCGTAGCTCCCACAACTCTCCAATATGCACACTCTTTGTCAAATAGATATCCAGTAGCACAAACAGTGCCAATGCCCAAAAGGAGAGTCCAAAATGGATCTGCATATAGCCTATGAGCTTGACCAGTGCGACCAATATACTCACCAAATAAATCTCTACCATGCTCCAAGGAAGCAGATGAGACAGCAAAATAAGTAGCTCCTTAGTGAGATGCTCTCCTCTACGTTGTCGCATCAACCATGAGAGAAAAATATAGATCAACAAAATCATCAGCGGAAAGATAAATACCATAAAGGCAACCACAATCCCCACAATATAAAATTCATTTTCAAAGAGTGACATCACCATAGAGATAATGGTTACATGCTGTTCATGCCCTAAAACATCTACCCTCACTAGAGGAAAGAGATTGGCAACAAAAAAAAGTATCAACCCTGTCACTCCTAGAGCCAAACCATGATCGAGTATACGAGCATCATAATGATAAAGCTCTTTTCCGCAATGATTACAACGTGCTTTTTTGCCTTTTTCGATACAGACTTTTTGGTGTAGTGTTGCACATTTAGGACAGATGATGAGTCGGTCTAAATCCTCACTATAGGGCTTCATTACACTTCTCTGTAGCCTCTAAGTAGCTCAACAACATTGGTAGCATAGCAGCCTTTTGGCAAGAAGAACTCCAGTTCATAGTGTGCTTTTTCTGCAATATATTTGCTCTGAACATGGCTAGGAAATATCCAGGCATAACGCCTAGAACCATTTTCTCTCATCTCCTCATCAAATGCCTGCTCAATCTCTCTAGCAGCTCCCTCTGAGAGTTTGGCTTTTTTACCTGGGATCAGCCCTGTAGGGGAGAGGTCTCGCTCTACGAATCTTTGGGATTCTATGAGGGTATCTTCAGCATAAAAAACCCTGCCAAAGGGGTAGTGCATCAACACATCCCCTTGGAGTATTTTGAAAAAGTGTTGCTGTTTTTTGGTACCCTTGAGTGTACCGCTGGGCAGTTGCAACATGCCCTCTGTCTCGCTCTCTGAAAACGCCTCTAGCAACCGACACATCTCGATACGTTTGCTCAGCCAGTTGTTAAAGAGATAGCTTTGATAGGCACTGAGGAGAAACTCTCTGCTCTTTCTATCTCGCATCTTGAGCTCTCCCGAGAGAATTTTTTGCCCCTGTGCCCAATTGTCTCCATGCATCCCAAAGCGTTGATACCCAAAGTAGTTGGGCACCCCATTACTCTTGATCCAGATGAGTACAGAGTCGAGCATCTCTTTTTGGACGCCTAGCACTTTTTTAAACCGTAGCTGAAAACGGTTGCCTTTGAGATGTCCGATACGGATCTTGTTGCTATGTCGTACCCGATCGAGGATTTTGATCTGTGGATGGGAAAAATCCTCCAGCTTGCTCTCATGGATTGCCATCAGTGAGATATACTGAATGGTCATCGCGTGCTTGTCCTTGAGTCCTGCATAACCTATGTCACGTCGCTTGATCCCCAAATGTGTACTGAGAATATCAAGCATCTCCCAAGTGGTGAGCTCCTTTTTGCGCATCTTGAGTATCAGGTGCTCTCCCTCACCGCTAAAGTCATAGAGCGGTATCTCATCGACTATGAAATCTCTAGGAGAGGGGTTAAAAATAAACTGGTTTTTGTGTGCTAGGGGCATCAGCCAGTGTGGCAGTTTGGCTCTACTCATACGCTCCTCCTCAGTATCACACCGCTTTCGATATGGGCAGTATGCGGAAACTGATCAAAAATCGCCGCGGCAGTCACTTCATGGGTCTGTGTCAAGTGTTCCAAATCTCTGGCAAGTGTTTCAGGGTTGCAAGAGATATAGAGGATGGTATCAATCTGGGAGATGAGTGTGATCGTATCACTATCCAACCCAGCACGAGGAGGGTCAACCAACACATGACTAAAGTGATAACCCTCCAAATCAATCCCCTCC
>CAZEIN010000142.1:0-6465 GCA_964512425.1 uncultured Sulfurovum sp. | reverse complement strand
TGCAGCATATTGGTATGAGTGTACAAACGGGAGCCAGTGGAGGTTGCAGTATTTATATACATAGAGCAAACAAGAAGGAAGTAGAAAAGTTTAAGCTCTATGATAGAGAATAATAGAGATGGAAACAACTGTTTTTTGATTATATCAAAGAAAATATATACAAAAAGAAAGGAACAATATGCTTCAAAAAAATAGCACAAAAATACGTAATATCATGGTAATGATGATGATAAGCAGTTGTCTACTTATGGGCGAGACTATGCCTATCGAGCCACCTGTTGCTCCCATGCCCAATCTTCACAAATATACACTCAAGGATTTTCATCTTGCCAAATCGGTAAAATACTTCGATATCAAATGGTATATGCAGGAGAAGTCAGGCAAAAAGTATACCTATGGTGGAGGATGGGCATTTGATATGGAGGCATATCGAAAGCTCAGTACCAGAGAGCAGAAGAAGATACGCTCTAGCTTTCCCTCGGTTCACCAAAGAGGATTTACCGCCAAGCACAATGGCGGGAGAACTACCCGCTATTTTATCCATTATATCGACAGGCTCTCTCGTGTACATATCATCGATACACGTACTAAACTAAAGCATTTCTTAGGCAAGATAGATACCAAAGCAGAAGCTGATGTGATGACACTCGAATATACAACAGGTAGATAAGCGTAGGTAGATTTATTGGTTTGAGACCCCTGCTTCACTAGGCTTTGGGTGCACCTCAAATACGCTGTAAACACCCATTAGCCAAGCAACAGTAGGATATTTGGCAATTCTATCGCATAATTTGGGATAATGGATTTATGCAAGACACTAGAGAACGCCAAAGAGGCGATCAATATGATTAGCCCCCATCGATACCGCTGCGGATATAGAGCTTATACCAAAACCAAATCCAATAATATACCCCAAAGAACATCCTCGCAAGCATCTGCAAAATATATAGAATTTGAATGAGCTATGGCTAGTACTGCATTCTATGCATTTCACAGCTACTCACGATGATGCTCTCTGAAGTATACTATTGTATTTTGATTTGGTATTATTTTGTGGTTGCATAGTGATGTTTAGGATGAGAATTTTCATCTTTCTTCTCCATATCGAAAACACCCCACCAAATGATCATTGACCATCCCAATAGACTGCATATAGGCATACATGATTGTAGGGCCTATGAAATTCATCCCACGTTTTTTGAGTGCTTTGGAGATACTCTCTGAGAGAGAGGTTTGTACAGGAAGCTCCTCTATGGTTTCAAAGTGATTGATGAGCGGTGTGTGGTCTACAAAAGACCAGATAAATGCTGAAAAACTGCCAAACTCCTCTTGTATCTCTATAAATACTTTGGCATTGCGGATGGCTGAGTTGATTTTGAGATGGTTTCGGATGATACCTGGGTTTTGGAGGAGGTCATCTATCTTGGTCGTATTATAGGCTGCGACTTTGTGTACATCAAAGCCATCAAATGCCTCACGGTAGTTCTCTCGCTTGTTCAGTACCATCTCCCATGAGAGTCCGGCCTGTGCACCCTCTAGTATAATGAGTTCAAACAGTTCTTTGTCGTCGTAGGTAGGTACGCCCCACTCATGGTCATGATAGGATAGATAGAGTGGATTGTTGGGGTTTGCCCAAGGGCAACGGGTTTTATTTCTGTTTTTCATAGTGATAGTATACTATACATACACCTTGTGCTTCGCGTAAAACCATCGCCAAACCTTGTGCGACTCAAATTTTACACAAACCCCTTAAATAGAGCATGGTGCATATTCAAAGAATTTTATTTCAGGATTTTGGGAAATAAGTGAATGGCGGACAGTGAGGGATTCGAACCCTCGGTACCCGTTAAAGTACGCACCCTTAGCAGGGGTGTGGTTTCAGCCAACTCACCCAACTGTCCGTTTTTGTGGATGAGATTATAGTGTAGTTGGCTTAAATAAAAGCTTAAATTTTATAATAGTGGTGCTTTTATTATTCTGTATAGCTGACTTGATTTTTCCCTTGCGCTTTTGCTTGATAGAGAGCTTTATCTGCTCTGGCAAAGATAGTATTAACATTATCATTTTCCTTGATGCATGCAAGACCAAAACTTGCGGTAATTTGCCCAATGGATTCAAAGTTATGTGTTTCAATAAATCTTCTGATTTTCTCTATTTTCATGATTGCTTCTTCCATATTACTATTTTCAAATAAAAGTATGAACTCTTCTCCACCCCATCTAGCAAAAAAATCATCTTTACGAATATGTTGTTTGATAAGACCTACAAACTCTCTGAGTACTTCATCTCCAGTAAGATGTCCATAGGTATCATTGACCTGTTTAAAATTATCTAAATCTAAAACAATCAATGCAAATTGCCGTTTTTCTATGATGGCACGCTCAATAAACTCATTGAGATACCCTTTTCTATAAATACCTGTTAAAGGGTCTAAATCAATCTCCTTGGAAAGTTCTGTGACTTTGGTTAGGGTAAAAAGTTTATGGGTGGATTCTACAAGTGTTGACTGTAAGATAAAGGTGTCTGATCCAATTCTAATTTGTTTCTCTTTCTCGCAAACAAGTGCAAATAGTTCATCATAGCTATTTATTTCAGGAGAAAATTTCTTATAGAGAGAAGCATGAGCATTTTTTTGATCATTTAGATTGTCAATCTCAAAATAGCTCATGAATTTTTCATTGGCAAATTCTATCTTGGTGCTGTTAGTCACAAAAAGTAGAGCATTTTGACTGTCTACTACTTTTTGTAGCGTATTATATAGCAGTGTTGATTCATTGCTGTATTGCAGTATATTTTGTTTTGTAAGAGTGATAGCAGTTATATTGTGTAATAAAATGATAGCAGTACTTTGGTCACAGTATTCGATAGATATATTGACATAATAGTCATTTTTATGTACAGATTCGAGTGTATAGAGGCAATATTTTTTGATAAATATCTTTTTGACTTCATCCTCGCTACCTACTAGTTCAGGAAGATATTCGACTACATCATTCCCCGGTAAGGGGTCTTGAGATAAATATTTTTTGATGCTACTTGAAGCATCGATAACACGCAGTTCTTTATCAACTAAGATATATTCAAAAATATTCTTAGACAGTATTGCATTGAGTATGATCTGTACATTTCTCATAAGAGAATCTCCTTTGTCAGGGTAGTAAATAGCTTGTCTACATTGTTATTTTCTTTGGCAGAGGTTAAAAAAACGTCACCGGAAAGATTTGAATAAAGAGACTCTTTTTGTGCTACGGTTAATAAATCTACTTTGTTGTATGCTATGACATAGCGTGCATCTTGGTTGAAGGTTATAAATGTATTGATATGTTCCTGCAATCCATTAATGGTTTCAGATCTATTGGCATCACATACAAAAATCGCTCCACTGGCTCCTTTGAAGTAGGAGGGTGGAATTCTTTTTGCGGGTGTCGCCCCTTCTATATCCCAGATCAATAGTTCGCAGGTGATATCTTCTATATGCAGGAGCTTTTTTGATATTTTGACACCTATGGTGGTATGATAGGTATCGCTAAAACTATTATCTACATAGCGATGTATCAGGCTGGTTTTCCCTACACTGAAATCTCCTAGAAGTAATATTTTCTTTCTAATCATCTATACTACTTTTTATACTCTTTATTATTTTCTCAGAATCCAATTCAAATCTTAGCTTAATTCGCCTTGAGGCTTCTTGGTCCTCTAGTCCATACACTAGAATCATATTTCTGCTTCCCATGCCTTTGGCGTGTATGCGGGTGTCGAGTTGGTATTTTTTTGAGACAGGAAGTGTTAGTAGGTAGGCTTTCACTTGATTGGCACGTTTATAGGAGAGCTCGTTGTTGTAGGTGAGGTCTCCTGTGCTATCGGTATACCCCTCTATGGTAAAGCCTTTGACATAGGGGCTAGTTTCTTCGTTCCCCATGAGAGCTTCTATGTAACGGGTAAAGTAATTATTCAAGATTTTTAGTGCCTCCTCATTAGGTAAAATTTCACCTGCATGAAAAAGCTTTTTCGTTCTGAAATCCAAAGAGCCGTCTTCTTTGTAGAGTTCTGGATCATCCTTAAAGATTTTACTGAGTTTCGCTAAAACGGTATTTTTTAGATTGCTAGTATGCTTTATCTGTCTCATTTGCTTTTGAAGTTGACTGTATGCAGAGTTAAAAAGTTCAAATTTTTCTTCAAGCTGTGCTATTTTCTCTTGAGCATATTTTTCTTGTAAAATAATTTTTTGTTTTAGCAATGCAAGGTTGTCTTGAGAAGCACTCCGTTGCATAGTCTTGTCTAATTGAGTGATTTTGTCTTGCATCTTTTTTGTTTGTTGTGTGAGATTGTTTTCTATGACTAGCATGTCATGAAGAGAAACATAGGTATGGGTTTTGTCTGTTAGTGTAAGTATTTTCTTTTCTATTACTTTAGTATGGGAGGCGTAGGTGTTTTCTAGTTGAGCTATGATGTTGTTTTGTATTAAGAGCTTCTGATCCAGTTCCTCTATGGGCATTTGTAGTGCATTGGTAAAGGATTGATTGCCTAGAATTTTTTTGATAGCATAGAAGTGATCCATGGAGTCTATCGAGCCGCTTAGGTAGTATTTTCCTTTTTGATGAGTGACTTTTATCTGCTGTTTTGTCTCTTCTGTAATGCGCTTTTCCAAGAGATAGTCAGTATAGCTATATCTCAATGGATAGAGGAGGTATGCCAATAAAACGATACCGAGTAGAAGCAGTATGAGCTTTAGGGGATTTTTCTCTTTTTTTGAGACCTCTTCTTTGGATAGGGGATATTTGTTTTCATTGGATAAAAAAGCATGCATCTTATTTGAGATTTCACGTGCCTCTTTATCGGTATCATCCCCATTAAATACCTGCAGGAAGGTGCTATGTTTTTTGACAATTTTTGCAAAGTGCATATTGATCTTGGTGCGTTGTTCTTGTGTAGGTTCTGCATCCAAAAATGCGATGAGAAAGACAGAACCAGCACTCTCGATATAGAGGGTGGCATCACCGTAACTCATGAGTTGCACCTCTTGGGCACTTCCTGTCTCATGTGTATTGATCCAATCATTGATAAAGTCTTTGATGGCACTAGCCATTGAGGCTACCATATGAGGGTCATTAATTTCATGATCTTTCAGATGGGATTCTGAGATGAGTAGCCCACTCTCTTTGTGGATGACAAAGAGTGCAGCGATACGTGCCCCACTACTCTCTTGTAGGAGGAGTTCTGTTTCGCTAACCCCTGCTACTTTGGCTTTGACTTTACGTTTGTATGTATTGAGGGAGAGGCCATCCTCTATCTTGGTATTGATATTCTCCATCATCTCTTTGATGGCTTGTGTGACATACTTGGAGATCATGCCACCCATGATGGGGTAGAGAGTATCTACCATTTTGTCTCTGTTTTCTTCTATCTCTCTAGAGATTGCAGGAGAGATGACTGTTTGGAGGGAATGGGTGAGCGTAGGGAGGTCTTGTTGGCTACTTTTTAGAATGACTTGTGTGAGATGTTGTGAGAGTATTTGTATCGTATGACTCTCTTTTGCTTCCAGCTTTTTTAGTAGAATGGTATCAAATAGTGGCAGAATTTTTGCAGCAATCGTTGCTTCATCATAGGACTCAAACTCCAATGTTTTGAGTTTTAATGCAAGGTATTCGATCTCTTTGAGCTCATCAGCCAAAAGCAATGTTTTGAGCTGTTCTAACTCTGTCATGTTACTTTTCAGTTGTTTGCTCCGCTGTCAACAATGTTTGTATGTCTGAGCCTTGAATTTGCATCGCCATGTCTAAAAGCATTTGTGCCATGGCATCACGGGAGAGCTTCTCATCAGAGAGTGCTGAGAGCCCCGTCTGCACAGTGGCTTGCACCTCTGCTTTGAGTGCTTGCATATCATTGCTCAGTTTTTGGTTCTCATCATCCATGTTTTCTTTTGTAATCTTGAGTTTGGCGAGCCACTCATTTTTTTGATTGTTTAGTTGATCTTGGAGTGATTCATCGGTAGTATCTATAAGCTCTTTGAGTTTGAGACGCTCTTTTTGGTTGGTTGTGGTGAGATTGTCCATTTTCTCTTCTAATGCTTCTAAGGTACGTGAAATCTCTTTGTGTAGTTTTGTATAGGACGTCTGAATAGAAGTACTTAGTGTTTCTTCCATTGTCGAAACGATACGATGCAATTGGACAAACTTCTCATCAAATTCTTTCAGTTGTGAACCGAAGATGAGTTCCCTGATTTGATCTACATTATTACTGTTTTTTTCTGACATAAACCCTCTTTATGAAGTATTGGAGATATGACTGCTATTCTATCCAAAAAAAGTCAAAAAAAAGAATGAGATGCTATGAAGATGCTATAATTTATAAAAATGCATACTTTTAGAGGTGCCCTTTACTGTAGCCAAAGAAATTTTGGTTACAATGCGATTTCTGATATAGGAGTCAATATGTTTAAAAAACTCACACCACTGATTATACTGG
>CAZEIN010000141.1:0-2301 GCA_964512425.1 uncultured Sulfurovum sp. | reverse complement strand
CCTCATATTAATATATACCTCAATAAAAGGATTTAGTTCCAAAATATAGTAAAATATAAACCTACAGTTTATTCATTTTAAATATATAGAACTATTTTATGCTAATTAGTTCTAAAATATGATAGAATATAAACTATGAGTTTAGAAAAAGAGATAAAAATAAAACAACTGTATCAATTGTTACCCGAAGGTGTTGTCGCGCCAAGTGTGTGGTTCGCTGCCAATGGCTATTCATCGCAACTTATCTACAAGTATGTTAAAAACGGATGGTTGGTCAAACTTGGAAATGGAGCCTACATAAGACCTGCATCCATACTTAAGTGGCAGGGAGCTGTATTGGGACTCCAGAAACTTGCAGAACTGCCTTTTCATGTAGGAGGACTTTCTGCACTGAATTTATTAGGTTATGCCCACTATCTACCTATAGGAGGAGAGAAGACCATCGCTCTGTATGGAGAAAAAAAACCTCCTGCATGGATAAATCAGATTGAAGCACTTTCATTCACCTTTCACAAAAAGCCTCTTCTTGGAGAACTGGGACTAACGGAGCAGCGTACCACTATACGAGACTGGCAGATCACTGTTTCTACACCTGAAAGAGCCATACTTGAACTTCTCTATCAGGTAGATGACAAGGGGATCACTTTTCAGTTCGTATCAGAGATATTTGAGTCATTGGCAACATTGAGTCCAAGACTACTCAATGAGCTACTTCAAAACTGTAACAACAGAAAAGTAAAACGACTATTCCTCTTCTTTACAAACTACTATACCTTTCCCTGGGCTAAACACATCAATAGAGAGTTGGATTTGGGAGCAGGAAAATTGCAGATAGTAAAAGATGGAAATTATAATAAAACCTATATGATCACAGTACCAAAGGAATTTAATGCTTGATAGTTCAAATATTTACTACAAACAAGTACAGCTACTTTTAGAAGTGCTGCCATATATCAATAATGAATCATGCTTTGCACTCAAAGGTGGGACAGCTATCAATATGTTTGTCAGAGATATGCCCAGACTCTCCGTGGACATAGACTTGATGTATTTGCCTGTAGAAGAGAGAATAAGCAGCCTGAAGCATATTGCAGAATCCCTTGAGAGAATTGCACAGGACATGGAAAAGAGTCTCAAAGGTTCAAATGTATACAGACTGGAGCAAAGAGGAGATGGAACACTCTCTAAACTGCAAGTTGAAAGAGATGGTGTACGTATCAAAATAGAAACCTCTCCAGTTATGAGAGGCACCGTAAAAGAACCAACCGTTGAAATGGTCAGTCCAAAAGTAGAAGAAGCATTTGGATTTGGTGAAACTCTCGTTGTGCATCACGATGATCTCTATGCAGGTAAACTATGTGCTGCACTTGACCGTCAGCACCCAAGAGACTTTTTCGATGTGAGGGGATTGCTTGACAATGAAGGTATTAGTGATTCTCTTATGGATGTGTTTATGGTTTATCTTATCAGCTCCTCTCAACCCATATCAAAACTGCTACAGCCTAACCTCATAGATATTAGTCATACTTTTGAAGAACAGTTTATTGGTATGACCACAGAACCAATAGAACTAAAACTTTTGACAGATACAAGAAAGGAATTGATCACGCTCCTACATGAAAAATTGACAACAGAGCATAGAACATTTTTGCTTGGCTTCAAAAAAGGAGATCCTGATTGGAGTCTATTGCCATTTGACAATATTGATCAACTTCCATCCGTTAAATGGAAAATGCTTAATCTTGAGAAAATGGATAAGGTGAAACGAGCTGAAGCTTTTGAAAAGTTGGAACGGAGTTTGAGTTAAAATGAAAAAAAACCAAAAAGCCCTTATACGCCATAATCTGATCTATCAAAAACTTAACCAAGGTCATATCGTCAATGTTGCAGAACTAGCCAAAGAGTTTGGTGTCGGTATCCGAACCATACAGAAAGACCTAAACGAAAGACTCTCCGGTATTTATGATATTGAAGATCTGGGGCAGGGCAATTATATTTTTCCGAAACACCATCGTTTTGTAGGTGGAAAGGATGAAGAGGAGTCTATTGCGATCTCTTTGATGAAAGAGCTTCAGCATAGTGCCATACCGGAGATGGATGCATACATAGAGTCGGCTTTGCCAACCAGCAGTAACTATGATGAAATCTTTGTTTTTGGCCTGAATTTTGAAGCCATAGAGGATATAGAGGCTTTTAATAGGTTGATAAAAGCCATTAAATGGAAGGTAGGTGTGACCTTTGTTTACACAAAAGCAGATGGAAGCAGTAAAAAAGTCTTGGTTGACCCCTATCGTTTGGCTA
>CAZEIN010000140.1:0-3862 GCA_964512425.1 uncultured Sulfurovum sp. | reverse complement strand
ATGATGGGGAGGAGGTACGGGCATATATTGTATCTTTTACTAAAATTAATAAGACAGGACACTTGATTGTTGCTTTTGCAGAAATTACGCATATTGAAAAAGAAAAAGCATCGTACCGTGAGCAAGCATATACGGATACATTGACCAAACTGTATAATCGCACAAAGTTTAATTATGAATTTGAAAATGCGATAAAGACAGCTGAAATACATAATGAAGAACTTAGTCTTATTCTTTTAGATTTGGATTATTTTAAACAGATTAATGATACATATGGACATTTGATTGGTGACCAAGTATTGGTTGAGCTAAGTACGCATATTAATACGCTTATACGCTCAAATGATATGCTTGCAAGGTGGGGTGGTGAAGAGTTTGTTGTATTACTTCGAAATACAAGTGCTGAAGGAGCTGCTATTTTGGCGGAGAATATGAGAGTATCTATTGAATCCTATTCATTTAGTCAAGATATTCATCTGACTTGTAGTTTCGGTGTAGCGAGTATGGATAGCAAAAATAAAAATGCAATTAATCTCTTAAAAAAAGCAGATAAATCACTTTATGAAGCCAAAAATCAAGGTAGAAACAGGGTGGTCATTGCCCGATAGTATGATTGGCAACAAACCTAGCTAAATGTTTGGCATGTGGGTCATCAATAGTTTCCAAAAACATTTTTGCATAGTTTGGATCGAACGAGGTCTTTTTGAGTGCTAAAAAGCATTTCTTGACATGGTTGATACTGTCACGATCATCAAAAGATCGTCTCATACCTATTAGGTTCAATCCTCTAATCTTTGCAATAGGTGATCCTTCAACGAGACAAAATGGCGGGATATCATGTGTGACTTTGGAGACACCTCCTATCATGCAACCTGTACCTATGGTGCAGTCCGATGCGATAGCAGCTTTTGCCCCGATAATCACTCTTTTTTCACATATGACCCCACTATTGAGAATGACATGATTGGTGATTGTACAATATTCTTTGAGTGTGACATGCTCTTTGATATCTGTATATGCCATAATATAACAATGCTTTTGGATAGATACAGGTTTGCTGGCTTTCTCTTCTGTTGCTATACGTGTAAATTCTCGAATATGGCAATTTTCTTTGATGACGATATTGGTTTTTCCATTTCCGATATGCACAAAAGGATAAAGGTGACTATTCTCTCCTATCTGACTCTGAGATGCAATAGTAACATGAGGCTCTAGTATCACGTTGTCTGCCAATACAACATGATAATCAATCTTGCAATAGGCACCGATAGAGACGTTTTTACCTATGATTGCATCTGGAGCTATTTGTGCAGTAGGATGTATCATGGTTGTGTTGCTACTTTCAATGTAATGATGCTGTCTTCTATGGTAGCCAAAGAGCCTATCTCATCAGTTTCAACGTAGTGAATGAATGCTTCAATCTCTTTGAGAAGCGGCTCATCTTTTTTGATATGACAGTCTCTGACCACATAGGAGTTTTGTTTGCTGTATCCTGAGTATTCTGTGAGATTTTGGGTAATCAAATCTGCTTCGAGGTAGACCTGTTCACAGGCGACTTCAATCACACGTTTTTTAAATGGTGTCAGCCAATTTGTCAAAAGATTAGCAATAATGTGGTCTTCTAGTTCAAAGTTTAGGACGGCATTGTCCTCATGGTGATTATGAATCTTTCTCGATTTGAAAATAGACTGGTCTATGATTTCTCTGCCTGTGATAAAGCGCATGAGATCAATATCATGAACAGAGAGATCTGTCAACACACCTACATCTGCTATGCGAGGGGGGAAGGGCCCAACACGGGTGATAGATATCGTATAAATCTCTCTACTTCTAAGCTCCTCCCTGAGTGCTTGTACGACAGGATTGAAGCGCTCAACATGTCCTACGCAGGTTTTTACATGCATCTCTTTGGCTGATGCCAGAATAATATGCGCGTCTTCTACGGAGGATGCTGCTGGTTTTTCGATGAAAAGGTGTATGCCACGTGCAATACATTGCAATGCAACCTCCTGATGCAAAGAGGTAGGGATAGCAATAATGACTGCTTCAGGCTTGGTATGCTCCAGCATCTCTTCTACGTCTGTATAGCAGGGTTCATTATAGCCCTCAAGTGGCAGTACGTCACATAATCCCACAATAGTAACTCGATTATCCAATTCTTTGAGAATGCGATAGTGATTTTTGCCCATAGCCCCTAGGCCAATAATGGCGATTTTCATGATTTTACCTTTTTAGATTTTTACTATGTATATCTAGAATCAATGCAGCTGTCTGCTCTGCACTACCATGCTCCAGATACGTAATCAGGGAGAGTGAGTCTTGATAAAAATGCTCTCTATCCATGGCTCGCATCGTCTCTATGAGCGTTTTTGTATTGACATCTCTTTGGAGTAGTTCTGGATGCAGCACTCTGTTTTTATAGGCTTTGAATAGGATATTGCCTAGCCCCATGTACTGTATGTCGACGACCCATCTAAATATCAATGCATCCAACCAAGAGAACTGATAGACCAGCGCAAATGGCGTACCAATCAGAGATGCTTCCAGTGTTGCTGTACCTTTGCAGATAAAAGCAAAATCACTCTCCAGCAGAGCAGCTCTACTGTCACTGACCACCTCAAATCCCGAAAGCGTACCATAAATATGGTTTACCTCTTCTTGTGTGAAGTGTGTAGGGATAACGAGTAGGGCTCTGATATCTAGCTGATCTGCTACCTCCCGAAAGACAGGCATTAATCTTTGGATAATGCTTTTGCGTGATCCTGGCATAAAACAGACAGTTTCGATCTCTGGATTGATATGGGTTTTGAACTTTTTGATCTGATCGAGCAGAGGGTGACCTACATAGGTAATGGGCGCACTGTCTGAGTAATAGGAGGGCTCAAAAGGAAAAATAGAAGCCAGTCTATCAATCCGCTCCTCGAGCTTTGGGATGCGTCCTCTCTTCCATGCCCATGCTTCGGGGAGGATATAGTAGATGATCTCTTTGTCTGGATAGGCTTTTTTGAGTTTTTTGGAGAGTGGGAGATTGAACCCCGAGGAGTCGATGAGCAGGATTGTGTCTGCTTGGTCTGCGAGTGCAACCATCTGCTCTGCCAGATCGAGGTAAAACCGTAGCTTGCCTATGGCATCGGCATACCCCATCACCGCCTGAGACTGCACATCTGCTATCGGACTGCCCAGTGCCTCATCAAAGATACCTAAGAGTTCGACATTATCGAGATACGAGAGGAGTGACTTGAGGTGGATATTGGCAGAGTGCTCTAGTGCGGAGACCAGTAGTTTCATAGTGCTGTGCGACCTATTTTATTTTTAATCTGTATAATACTCTTAAATTAGTAACAAATAGTTAATCGTAACCGAGAAGGATACCTATGCAAGACGTAGTACAATGGCTCAAAGACCATGCCAACCTCAAGATCATTGATGAGCCTCTGGATGTAGAGCTGGAGATTCCCCATGTAGCCTATCTGGAGATCAAGCGAGAGTGCTCTAGACCGTTACTGTTTACCAAGCCAATCTATAGAGCCAAAGGTATCGAATATGAGATGCCTGTGTTGATGAATATCTTTGCCTCCAAGCAGGTGACAGAGGATATCTTTGGCAAGCATCCTGATAGTGTGGCAGAGGGGATTGATGCCCTACTCAAGCTCAAGCCACCCCAAGGGATCAAGGCCAAACTCGCTATGCTACCCAAGCTTTTCTCTCTGAAAAATGTCTTTCCCAAACGGCTCAAGGGCAGAGGAGTCTGCCAGGAGGTAGTGATCCCCAAGGACAAAGTAGATCTCGACAGCCTCCCTATCCTCAAGACATGGGAAGAGGATGGTGGACGCTTTATCACGATGGGGCAGGTCTATACCCG
>CAZEIN010000139.1:0-3731 GCA_964512425.1 uncultured Sulfurovum sp. | reverse complement strand
GGGTGATGGCGATATCTCGGACGTAGCCGTGGATGATGATGCCTGACCAGCCATTTTCGTGGGCAAACTTCATGAGATTGTCTCCTACTACGGCATTGTAGTTCGCCTCTACATCTACGACGACGACTCTGCCATCTCCTGCATGATCCCTGAGTAGCTCTACTAGGGCTTTGTTGTTTTGGTCCAGTTTGACCGTCACAATCTCACCGCTACACTGCGTGAGACCTCCATAAGACTGTAGGGGCAACTCCAACACCTGTAACCGCTCTTTGTGTGCATCACAGAGGTCTGCTGTAGAAAATGACATAATAACTCCAGAATTTTTTTACATATTATACATTATTGAGAGCTTTTAAAACAATATTCGATACCATATTGCCAACAAAAGGGGTGTATGATGCGAGTGGTTACAGGTGTAGTGGGCAATGATATTCATGTGGTTGCCAATAGGCTGATAGAAATCTCTCTCCAAGAGCGAGGGTTTGAAGTGTTTAATCTAGGAGTCAATACCTACCTAGAGGAGTTTATCGATGCAGTGATCGAGACAGATGCCAACGTGCTACTGATCTCCTCACTCAATGGTGAAGCAGAGGGCTGGAGTAGAGACCTGCTCTTCCTCAAGGGTCGGTATGATCTCGATGGTGTGCTGTTTGCTATCGGTGGCAACCTCAGTGTGGGAGAGGCAGATGCCGAAGAGATGGAACGCAAATACAAAGCCTATGGCTATGATCTGGTCTTTCATCAGATCGATCTCAACGAGGGGCTCGATATCATCGAAGAGACACTCAAAGGCGAGGTGGCATAATGTTTCAAACTGAACGCAACATCATCACCAACACCCACTATACGGATAGTTTTGATTTTGATGAGATACGGGAGTTTATCGCAGGGGCTAGCAAAAACCTCTTTATCTCACACCGTTTCAAAACCAGTAACAAGATGCAGGTACAGCCCAGAGGGGGGTTTCCCACCTATGACAAAGTCTATCACCTCTATGGCGAATTTGTCCGAGCAGGTGTGGATGTCTTGCCTCTGACTATCGACAGCAACACCCGACTCAATGACTATGAGATGTCCAAAAAAATGCTCGCACTCTCAGAGGCCAATGATGAGAATATGCTCAACGGCTACCCTCTGGTCAATCACGGCTACCGCACCACACGCAAGATGGTCACCCACTACGACACACCCATCAGCCTACGTCACGGTACTCCTGATGCCAGACTGCTGGTCGAGGTCGCTCTGGCTAGCGGGATCTTTGAAATCGAGGGAGGGCCCATCACCTATCTGTTGCCCTACTCCAAAAACTTCCCCCTAGACAAAGCTTTTCTCTACTGGAAATATGTCGAAAAGGTCTGTGCAGAGTATTCTCAGCTCAATGAACCGATCAACCGAGAGTCCTTTGGGCCACTCTCCGCGACTTTGCAACCTCCTGCCATCGTCATCGTCATCCAGCTGTTAGAGATGCTCCTCTCACTCGAAGAGGGAGTCAAGTCCTTTTCTGTGAGCTTCTCCCAGACAGGCTCCATGATCCAAGACATCGTCAGTGGCAATGTGACCAGAGTGCTCGCACGCAAATACGCAGATCAGTTTGGATACACAGATGCGATGGTCAATCTGGTCTACCATCAGTGGATGGGGGCATTTCCTAGAGACAAAGAGTTCTCAGACTCACTCATCAATACCTCCACCATCATCGCAGCGATGGTAGGAGCAGACAAAATCATCACCAAGACCAGAGATGAGGCGTTTGGTATCCCTACCCCACAGGTCAACGCAGCCGCCGTGCGTAACACCCAGTATACACTAGGTATGCTACGCGGCATCCCTCCTATCTCAGACCCAGAAGAGGAAGCACACCTCACGCAGATGGTCGATGATATCATGGAGGCGGTGCTCAATGACCCAGCGGATACACTCTGGAGACAGGTATTTAACAGCATCAAAAACGGTATCATCGATATCCCTTTCTCTCCACATATTATCAACAATGGCCAAGCCATCACCGTGCGAGACGGGCAGTATAATATCCGATTTTATGAGCGAGGGAAAATCCCTATCTCTGACAAATGTCTGGCATTTGAACGCAGCAAAGTAGATCTAGGTGGCAGATCACTGGTAGAGAATATTATTGACGATATAGGGATCATGCTATGAAACGATTACAGATCGATGTAGGCAGCACCTACTTCAAGACCAATGCAGATGGGCAGATCGCCCAGTATTTTCGCAACTTTGACATCTCTATCTATGAGGATTTGCAGGAGAAATGTAGCGATATCCTCCAAAACTATGCACCAGAGCAGATCCATATCTGTAGCTCTGCCAATGGGGGCTTGAGTACGCTCATTATAGGCATCAGCCAGCTCTTTAGTCTCAAGTATGCCACCAATATCGCCTTTAACTCTGGAATCAACCTGATCGATACGATTCTCTATACACAGATCGAGGAGGCAACCATCCCTACTGAGATGATTGATGTGGTGATCATCTCAGGAGGCATCGACACTGTCAAGCCCAAATTTGACCAAAAGCTACTCGCCTTTCTCTCTAAGCTACGCTATCAAAATGTGGTCTATGTCGGCAATCGTACTGATATCGCATTGCTAGAAAAACAGCTCCCTCATCTGACGATACTAGAGAATATCGTGGGAGAGAAGCTACAGATAGAGGAGGAAGCACTCAGCGACTATCTCACCAACCTCTACCAAGCAGATATCATGGGCAAAGAGGATATCAAAAAACTCTATGCCCTCACAGACAACCAAATCTACTCTACTCCCTATATCGTCAACAGAGCCTTGCCATATCTCAATACGCTCTTTGAGGTAGCTGATCCCTTTTTGCTGATTGATATCGGGGGAGCGACTACAGATATCCACTACAGTACCGATCTGATTGAGAACAAAAATATCCTCACACAGAGTGGGTATGACAGACTGGTATTCAAAAAACTCGGTGTCTTCAAATCCAGAGAGAGCCTCGTGTTTGCCGCCAAAAACAATGAGTTTGTCTATGAGCTACTAGACTACCTAGGGGTCAATGAAAATATCCTAGAGGAGAGTAGCTCCAGAGCTACCACTGTGCTCATGCAGTTAGCGATTTTCCTGGTGCTCTACAAGGTTTCCAAGAGTCACAATGACTACGTCACGCTCAAACTAGGGGTGCTCAACAGCATCATCCTCACAGGAGGTATCTCCAAGGTACTCACAGATGATGATATCGAAAAAATCGTCCAGTTTTTCTACAAAAAAATACTAGACTACACACAGATACCTGCACGCATCACTGACCGCAACTATGAGATATGGAGTCTAGGACTCTCCAGCCATCCCGATACCACTACAAAGGAGTAGAAGATGTCTATCAACACGATCCGAGGACTACTCGAAGCTGCCGCAGCAGAGTCACCAGAGCATATCGCACTCATCGCCAACGACAAACAGTTCACCTATCGAGAGCTTCTCCTCAGAGTCAACCAAGTCGCCAACTATTTTAGCCAATTGGGTCTGCCGGAGGGTAGCCGTATCGGTATCTACTCTGCCAAGGACTCTCAGCAGGTCATCGCACTACTGGTACTGCTCTCTACCTCCTTTGTCATCGTGCCTATCACGCGCTTTCTCAAGCCTGAGCAGGTACAGTATATCATCGATGATTGCGATATCCAGTGCATCATCACGGATAAAACCAAGCTAGAGACCATGGAGCAGATTCAGTTTGAGGGCAAGGTA
>CAZEIN010000138.1:0-4614 GCA_964512425.1 uncultured Sulfurovum sp. | reverse complement strand
TCTTTGAGTATCTCATCAAACGTATCGCAGTACTGGAGCATACGATTCAGACGGGTGATCTAGAGACCATGGAGAAAAAAGACCACGAGCTCGAAGAGATATACAAAGCTTTTCTCAAATCCATGGAGGATTGATGCGCTGTCTGAGTTGCCATCGGTTTTCAGCCCGTGTTATCTGCAAAGCCTGTGAAGCCAAGCTCCTCATACCCACCGTGAGCAAACGAAAAGTAGGCACACTAGAGATAGTCAGTCTCTTCAAATACTCCACACTAGAGCCGTTTATACTCACCAAACATACCGCTGCTGGATTTCGGCTCTATCGCTATTTTTCCAAACGTTTTCTCAGGCCTTTTCTCAATGATTTTGCCGCCCATATCGACGAGCCAGTGAGCCTCATAGCGATAGATGAGCGTAGCACGGGAGGCTACAGTCACACAGCACTCCTCTCTCATCATGCCACCAGTCCCAAAATCAAAGCCATTCACAGTAAACTCTTTGCCCAAAATAGCGTCAAATATGCAGGCAGGTCACTACAGTTTCGATTGGAAAACCCTAGAGAGTTTCACTATACAGGAGAGCAGGGCATCGAAGCTATCCTCATCGATGATATCATCACCACAGGTGTCACCCTCCAAGAGGCACAGCAGGAGCTAGAGCGACATGGAGTAGAGGTACTGTTTGCGGTGACGCTGGCGGATGCTAGGGAGTAGTTGGTGCGGCAATAAGCACAAAAAAGCTATAATAACAAAAATCCCAATGCGGAGTGTATAGTGAAAAAACTATTATGGGTAGGCATGTCTATCATCTCACTACAGGCAGGCACCATCCGCATCGCCGTAGCTGCCAATGTCAGCTATGCGATCAAGGATTTGATTCATACTTTTCGTAGTACACACCCCGATACCAAGGTACAGGTTACACTGGGAGGCACAGGCAAGCTGGTGGCTCAGATTCGTCATGGCGCACCCTATGATTTGCTCATGGCTGCGGATATGGCATACCCACAGGCACTCTACCGTGAGGGCTTGGCTATGCAGGAGCCTCATATCTATGCACGAGGGGCATTGGCCCTGCTCAGTACCCACAAACGAGACTATACCAAGGGGCTTTCACTCCTACTAGATACACAGATAGAGAAAATCGCTATCGCCAATCCCAAAACCGCCCCCTATGGCAAGGCCGCCTTTGAGGCACTCGACCATGCAGCACTCCGAGAGAGACTCAAGCCCAAATTTGTCTATGGAGAGTCGATTTCTCAGACAGTGGCACATACTGTGAGTGCCGCAGATATCGGGTTGATCGCTAAATCCTCTCTCTATAGTCCACAGATGCAGCATTATCATGAGGGGTCGCACTGGATCTCAGTGCCTCCTGCTCTCTATACCCCTATCGATCAGGGGATGGTTATCCTCAGCAGTGCCAAAGCCAATCATGAGGTCGAGGCATGGTATGATTTTATCCTCAGCCCAGAGGCAGGTAGGATACTCCAGCAGTATGGATACGCACTCCCATGAATCGATTTCAAGCTACGATCACCAGCATAGCATCCGAGGGGAGACTGCATATCGTGACCTTTGATTTTGGAGGTACGCAGCTACGGATGATGAGTCTGGAGCTTGGCAGTGAGCTTGAGGTTGGGGTGCATGTGGTGCTTACGATCAAATCCACCTATATCGCCCTAGCCAAATCCTTTGAGGGGGAGGTGAGCTACACCAACCTCATCCCCGCAACCATCACTCAGGTCACCCAAGGCAAGCTCCTCGGCAGTATCACACTAGATGCAGCTGGCTACAGTCTCGAATCGATCATCACAGCAGGCTCTGTAGAGCGTATGGGACTAGCCGCAGGCGACTCCGTAACACTGCTGATCAAAGCCAGTGAGCTCTCTATCGTAGAGGTAGTCAAATGAATGAGATATTAAATAATATGAACTTTGCCCCCTTCCTCCTCTCTTTCAAGCTGGCTGGGGTGGTGACGCTGATACTATTTGCTATCAGTCTCCCTCTGGCATGGTATCTCTCCCAGACCAAATCTCGTGCGAAACCCTTCCTCGAAGCGATCACTGCACTGCCCATCGTCCTACCTCCCTCAGTGCTAGGATTCTATATCCTCATCGCCCTCTCACAAAACTCTCCACTGGGTGCATTTTTCAAAGAGAGTTTCGATATCAGTCTAGTGTTTAACTTCACAGGCTTGGTCGTAGCGAGCTGTTTTTATTCGCTACCTTTTATGGTGCAGCCCCTCCAAGGAGGCTTTGAGAGCCTAGACAAACAGATGCTAGAGGCCTCCTACATCAGCGGCAAGAGCCCACTCCAAACCATGCTTCGCGTAGCCCTCCCCAACATCAAACCAGCCCTACTGACAGCCCTCATCATCACCTTTGCCCACACAGTAGGGGAGTTTGGTGTCGTCCTCATGGTGGGAGGCTCTATCCCAGAGGAGACCAAAGTCGCCTCCGTAGCCATCTACGAGATGGTAGAGACGATGGACTACGCCTCTGCTCACATCTACAGCGGGATTATGGTGGTAGTGAGCTTCCTCGTATTGCTGGCTGTGTATCTGTTCAATGGTCGGCAACGGCGTGGGATAGGGATTTAATTTAATTTAGGTCAAGAGAGCTACTTCTTGATATAAGACAAACTTTCAAAACACTTGATACGATAGAATAACAAAAAACAAAAGGTATTACATATGATAGAAAACGCAACACCGATCGCGGTTCCCAATGCAACCGTACAGTTTGTCAAAGGTACTATGGGCGATATCCCTACATATCTATTTAGCACCGTCAAGGAGGGGCATCCTATGGTCAATGCTATGGCAGGTTTAGCAATGTTGAAGGAGGGAGAGCAGCTCATTATGATCAATCATTGTGCTCCTTCGGGGCTCTATCCAAAGATTTCTGCAGAGTTTGACTATAGTGATATGGATATGCCAGATGGTACTACGCAGATCGTCTTTAGCAAAAAGCTCTCTGCAGCAAATACCACAGATTTTTCTGCTACGAGCTGTAGTGGTGGGTGCGGGTAGAAGTGCCCTAAAGTTACCTTTTTACAAAAGTCTCTTTGACGCGCTCTGAGTAGATCATGTAGGGTATCCATATGATACTGGGTAGTACAACCCTCATGATTTCTCCAATGGTCTCGGAGTCAAATATAGGCTCTTCGATAATGATTCCTCCAATCCAAGCATCTATCAGAATAAATGTCAATGATGCGGCGAGTAAAACAATGAAAAATCTTGGAAAACGATAATCTTTGGTGACAAAGAGATAGATTTGGTAAAGCGTAGCCAGTAAAAAGAGTATGTTGATGATGAGTTCGGTATAGATAAAGGGGATAAAAAATGGTCCATATGCCATTCTACCAGCAGTCCGTAGTATCTCCCATTTCTCAGGAGTAAACATCTCTCTATACATAGGGTAGAGTGAAAAGAGTAGGTAGAAAGGTCTGGTCAATACACCAAAAGCTACTAGAATCAGCCAGCCACCAATTGCTTTAGAAGATGTCTCCATGGTATCACCTCGTGATTAGATCTGTTATGATAGCAGATGCTTTCTTAGACATCGATCTCCTCTAGCTTCACCTCATACAGTGCCACGATCTCCTCATCCAGCTCTGTAGCAATCTCTAGTCTCTCAAACAATGCATCGATCTCTTGTTGCATTACACCTACCTCTTTGGATATCTCCATGATGGCGTCGTTGTCACCCTTGTTGGATGCTTCTGTGAGGGCTTCGTTTTTGAGAGCCATTTGATCTTCTAGTTTCTCTATCTTGTTTTCACATTCGGTAATCTCTCGGGAGTGGGGTTTGCGCTCAGCACTGCGTTCTGCCATGAGGACTTTGCGTAGTTTTTTACGCTCTTTGTGGTGGAGTTTGGATTTTTTCTTTTTGGGTTTGACATCGCCTTCTTCCTCTTCCCAGCCGATCTTTTCCAAAAAGTCTGCGTAGCTACCGTCAAAGTACTCCGCACCGCCCTTGTGGAAGATGATCAATGCATCTGCCAAGCGGTGCAGGAGCATCTCGGAGTGCGTGACCATGATGGTCGAGCCTGGAAATGCCTCGATGGCATCAGCGAGTGCATCGATCGACTGCATGTCGAGGTGGTTGGTGGGCTCATCGAGGAAGAGCAGGTTGGCAGGCTTGGCGATGATCTTGCCCAGCATCACGCGACTGCGTTCACCTCCTGAGAGTACCTCTATTCTTTTGTCCCCGAGCTCTCCGCTGAATATCATTCGTCCCGCGATGTTGCGTGCCTGTGGGATGCCGATTTCTTTGGACATGGAGGCGATCTCATCGACGACAGTGTTTTTGACATTGAGCCGCTCGATGTTGGTCTGACCAAAGTGCCCAAAGACCGTAGAGGGGTGATACTCCAGTCTGCCCTGCTGCTCCTCCAACTCGCCTGCGATGTAGTTGAGGAGGGTGGATTTGCCTTTGCCGTTCTTACCAATAATGGCAAGGCGTTTGCCCCTCTCCATCGCGAAGGTGAGGTGCTCAAACAGCGGCACATCCGCATCATACCCAAAGCCCAGCTCATGAGCCCGGAAGATCACCTTGGCAGGGGTATTACGGTAGTGGAACCCAAAGGAGAGATTGGCATCGGTGGTGAGG
>CAZEIN010000137.1:0-5855 GCA_964512425.1 uncultured Sulfurovum sp. | reverse complement strand
ACAGGTAAATTGATTTTAGGCAATGATGGTTTTAGGGTAGCCCGTGGAATGAGGGTTTTGGAGAATTTTGGTGTTGAAGTTGGGTTAAGGGTTTTGATAATCTGCATCAAGAAGACTCGCAGCCGTAGGATTGCGTAGTTTTTTGAGCTCCATATCGATATACCCAAATCCCGAAATAGGATTCTCTGAATATGTGCTATGCTCGTATTTAAGGGGTTTGTGTAAAATTTGAGTCGCACCCATAGGTTCGGCGATGGTTTTACGCGAAGCCCTTGAATACGATGATAGTGCATAGTCATGCATTTCTATTTCGGGATTTGGGCCTATGCTCATGACGCTTGGCATCACGCTATTTCGCTCGCTCTACTTTGAGTAGGGTTTGGATGTTGGCACGCTCTAGGGCATTCATTTTTTGGTCGAGTATCTCACTGGCAGTGATCTGGGTAGGATGGTACCACGGCATCTGCATATAGATACGGTGCAGCTCAGGGTCTTTGAACATCAAGCCATATCTAGCGATGAGGCTGTTGCGTAGGATACGTAGCTCCTGTTTGGTATAGCGTTTGAGATAGGATTGGGAGAGCTTTTTGATCTTGACACGGTAAAAGTCTGCTAGCACCAGACCACCGCAGCGTCGCTTCTCCTCTGTGAGAAGTTTCTGTACATTCTCTTTTTGGAGTGGAGAGAGTTTGGCATAGATACTAGAGGAGCCACTGCGTATAGGCTTATACCATGCAAAGACGGAGAAGCGTTTATCCAGAGCAGGGTTGCTCTGGGCAAAATCCAATCCTGCATAGGCAAAGATACCATTGCGTAGATAGTTGAGCTCTAAAATATCATAACGCCTCAGATCACCCACCCGCTGTGTAGAGAGTCTGGTATAGTCTCTAGAGGTGAGGGGTTGTGGTGCCTGTGGGAGCGTTGCTTTGGGCTTTTCGGGTATGGCATCATGCTTTTGTGCAGCTATCTCTGCTGGGCTTTTGATCTGAGCTTGGGCGGTATCTAGGGAGCTAAATGCCCTAAATCTAGGCTTGTACATGTCTTCTATCCGTGCTGGGGGCAGGGTGAACGCTCCTTTGGTTACGGCACGGATGATGTAGGCAGCTACGAAGCTGCTGTTGTCATCACGGCTCAATGCACTCACAAAACGATCGTTGCGGTACTCACTATGTAGTGTGGCTGTTTTTTTGCCGATCCACTTGAGCCCATCGGTGGCATCGATACCTGTGAGTGTGGCATTCTCTATCTCAAATCCAGCCCCTAGCCAATCTGTGATGAGTGGATGGGTGATAGAGCGGTCACGTATCTCTCCTGTGAGTAGGACAATGATTCTGCTGTGCTGTTTGATCTGTGCGAGCTCGATTGGCTCACCATCCATAGTATAGAGCTGCTTGTCGAGGGAGAATCCATGGTTTTCAAAGTGGCTATAGGTGCTAGGGCGGGGTGTGCCGACAAAGCTGAGATCATACCAGACAGGTGTTGCATCGCTGTTGCTGATCTGGGGCAGTGAGGCAAGTGTAGAGGCTTTGTGGATGAGTGTTTTGCTGCCTTGGTAGGGTCGTCCGTCAATCTGTAGATGTAAGCGGTGTTCGCTAAATCCTATCGCATGATCTGCACGTAGCAGTGTGCTCATCTCCTGAGTACTGAGCCATTTTCTATCCTGGAGGTCCAGTGCCAATGCGGCAAAGAGTGCTGCTGCTTTTGTGTCCTGTTTGGACTCCTTGAGCAGGATGACCAGCGAGGCTTTGTCTCTGAGTATGCCACCATAGTTGGCATAGAAACCAGAGGAGACATTGCCTAGTGACCGTATGGCTTTTTCAAATATACGCTCTGCTTTGCGTGACTCCCCTATCATCGTAAGTGTCGCTGCCAGATGCCCCCAAGCTTGGGCTGATTGGATGAGGCTATGTGATGTGTCAGTACGATAGAGGATCTCCGAAGAGAGGATACGTTGGTTGCGTGCCAGAACGTAGAGTCCATAGGTGTCTGCCTCCTGTTCGGTAGTGGATTTGCTCCAGCGACCTAGATGTTGCTCTATCCATGCCAGTCCTGCTTTGATATGTTTCTGAGGTACGGCATAGCCATGGGATTTGGCACGGGTGAGGAAATCAATCACATAGGCACTCACCCACATCTCTGGTTCTGAGCTGGCCCAAAGCCCAAACCCTCCACTCAGGCGCTGTCTACTCGTAACTCTCTCTATGGCACGTGTGATGAGAGTTTTGTGTAGAGGCTCTGAACTCTCTAGCCATGGAAAGGCACGGCTACTGCTCTGCTCATTGCAGCGACCACTATAGTCCATCAACTCCTGTCTCAATGAAGCGGTTGGCAGTAGGGGGGCACCAGAGAGTGCCAGCCTGATTTTCTCGATATGCTCCCACTGCCCCTGCTCTGCCTGTACTTTTTGGGTGAGGCTCTCATGCTGTGTGAGTAGACCCATCTTGCGTACATAGCTTTTGGGATAGGCATCTCTCACGCCTAGCTGCCATGTCCGTGAGGCTACGAGATGCTCTTGGTGATAGATGTCTAGTGTGATGTTTCCCTCTAGTTGCTTGTTGGCAGTGAGGGTGAGGGCTGTGTTTTCTGTATGGCTCTGGTTGTTCTCTTTGTGACAGGAGAGTGTCAGGGGTGAGATATGGATACCACCACCACTACGTAGCTTGAATCTGTATTCTCCTCGAGGCATATCTGCATCAAAACTACTCCTGAGTAGGATCTGGGCACGATCTCCCACAGAGAGAAATGCTGGCATAAAGAGTTCAGCAGAGAGTGGGTCTTTGACGATGACCTCTGCTGTGCTACTACCTACGGCATCTTTGTTCCATGCCACAGCATGGAGTGTGAGCGTGCCTTGGAAATCAGGAACTGCAAAGGTGGTGCTGGCACTGCCATTGGCATCGAAGCGGAGCACTTTGCTGAAGCGTGCTACTACCTGACGCTTGTTGGCTACAACTGTGTCATTGAGTGCTGCTTCAAGTGCATCATCGCCTGCTCCCACCTCAAAAGAGGCATGCGCACCCATCGCTTTGATGAGCTCTCCATAGACATCACGGATACGGAGTCCTAGAGTCTGCTGCCCATAAAAATAGGCGGCAGGATCAGGCTGTTGATAATGGGCAAGTCCCAATACGCCCTTGTCCACCGCTGAGAGGGTGAGGTAGCTCTCTTGGGTGAGAGGGGTTGTGGTGTGGGCGGTGACAGTGAGTATGCTGTTGCTCTGGATGCGTGCAGGATGAGAGAGGGTGAGTCCGATCTTGGAAGCGGGGTCACCGACAGCGATATGGGTGACACCAATCGCCCTGGAAGCACCTAAATCGGGTCTTTGCGCTCTAAATGCAGTAGCGAGTAGGTAGAGGCTGCTACCCCATGATTTCTGTATGGTAAAGGTTAGCTCTAGCGGCTCCCCCTCTGTGGCGATATGCTCTCTGCGTTCTAGGATACGATGATTGGCAATCATGACCAGTATAGGACCTGTAAATTTGGACATGATATGCAGGCGGATGGTCTCACCAGGATGATACTGCTGTTTGTCTGTAGAGAGCGGTAGCTTATCGGGCGAAGCCTTGCTTGTACGCTCCTCATAGCCACTACTAAAACGTACCGTGCTAATAGCCCCTGCGGTATCACGCACCTCCAGACGATAGCTACCCCAGTCCAGTCTCTCTAGGGTGAGTTGGCTGTTTTGTGCAGTATCGAGTGTACCTTTTGCGATCTCTCTGTGGTCACTATAGCTCTTGTAATACTCCCAGTCATCCCCATTTCCAGAACGCCAATTCCAAAAAACCTCCTCTTGGATGAGGCGATAGTGGAGTGTGGTGGGTACGGGTTGAGCTTTTTTCAGATAAACCAGATCGAAGCGTGCTTGGCTATCCATATCTACCGCATGGTTTTCAAAGAGAGGCTTGATACCGATATAGGCAGGACGGTGTGCATAAAAAAGATCGAGGGTTCTCTGCATGGGTCTACCTCCGGGTTCGCTCACAGAGAGTGTGATATGTGCCGCTAAGGGCAAGGAAGTACTAGGTGTAGCATGGAGCGTGAGGGGTATGGTGATATTACCCTCAATGCCTCCTTTGGACTCTGTATCCCCTAGTGCTTGGTTGGAGAATTGTTGGCGGACATCCCCAAACTGATAGGCTTTGTAGTGAGGGAATGGACTCTTGCTAGCATGAAGGATAGTACTGACTTCTACATGTGCATAGGGGAGCGTATCTCCAGTGAGGAGTCTAGCTTCTGCCTTGAGTGTGGCAGGTTGTTTGGGATAGAGGATGTGTGGTTTCTGGGTAAGCGTCACAGAGATTTTGGGTGGGACAAAATCCTCTACCAAAAAGCTGAGTTTCCCTATAGATTTTTCTGACCCTGCATAGAGAGCGATCTTCCATCTCCCTGTGCTTGCGGCTGAGGAGATGGCAAATGAGCCTGCAGCGTGGCCACTCTCATCGGTGCTCAGTAGTCTACTAGAGACCTCCACACCTCTAGAGTCATAGAGTTTGGCGGAGAGTTTGAGCTCTGTAACGGCATGGGCATCACGGTCTCTCACCAGCAGATGAAAAGGGATACGCTCTGAGGGTCTAAAAATACCACGATTGCTATAGATCCATGCATCATAATGCTGTGGCACTTCTCGTCCACCTACGCCCCTGTCTGAGAGATCATGTGCTGGTCTAGAGAGGTCGAGTACGGTAAAATCGCCCGATTCTCCATATGCGTAGATCGCTTTGGGCGCCAACCCTTGACTGCCCTTGAGCAGCGTTGCATCAAAATGAGCGATGCCCTCCGTGGCTACACTACTACCTAACACTTCATTGTTTTTGGCGATTAGCTCTAGACGGACTTTTTTATAAGGTGTTGCATCAGAGAGGTGTTTCGTATAGAGCTGTAATCCTTGGCTGTCCTCCAGGGTAAAAAGTCCAATATCTGAGACCATAAACCACTGTGTTGTGACAGTGTATGGGTCTATCTCTCCTCCCTCGTCGATGAGAGCAGCAGAGAGGATGTAGACACCAGGCTCTCTTTTTTTGAGTAACGTGCCTATGGGGATAGCGGTAGTGATTGCTTCGTTTTTCTTGGAGGTGATGGGGAGCCTTTTTGTCCAGAGCTGATAGCCATCGGTTTCCTTGATCTGCTCAAGCTTGTATCGAGAGAGTGTACGAAAAAGCCCATACTCATTGATCTCTCCCATGAGGTTATTGCGATTGATACGGTAGAGACTGAGAGAGAGTCTATCGATATTGGTACTCTCTATAGGGATAGATATCTCTCCTTTGGCAGGGAGGATATAGCCACTCTCCTTAAATCTCATGGAGGGAGTATAATCTATGGTCTTCATCGTAAATCGATACCCTTTGTCTAGCTTGACCTTGCCTAGCGGTATCTCAGGATGGATCTCAAAGGTATATTCTGTTTGTGGGCTCAATCCCGTGATACAGATCTCATCATAAGAGAGTGTCACCCCAAAATGAGCATTGGGCACGAGTTTGATATAGGGTTTGGCAGCACTGCCATCAGTAGCCGAGAAATACCGATCCACTTCTGCGCAGAGCAGGGTATCTGAGATAGTGCTTTTTGCAAAGGTTTTTTTGATCATCAGGGGTTTGTGCGTTGCCGCTGATAACACAAGCGGCAGCAATAGCAGAGTAGTCAATATCTGTAATAGTGTTTTTTGACGTATCATTTTCTTCTCCTGGTTGGACTCTAGAGAAGAGTATAACAAAAATTTGTGTTAGAATTGTGATTTTGATTTGGTACAAGAAGAGCAGAGAGGAGCTATCCCTTGCTCCCTGGCTTGATCGCCTCTCCTGCTCCTGCTTTGCAGAGTGGGCACTCCTGTGGGGTATACATCTCAAAGGTAAAAT
>CAZEIN010000136.1:0-7828 GCA_964512425.1 uncultured Sulfurovum sp. | reverse complement strand
GTACAATTTGATGCTTTTATTATCTATGGTTTGCTAGGATATGGTAAAACTACTATGACATGGGGAGATGGTACTGAAAATTCAGACAGTAGTTTCCAATATGGTGCTGGAGCTTCTTATGCATTTAGTGAAAATCTTTCTGTATTTGCTGACTATGTGGTGATGTATGATGATGATGATTTTGATGATCTTGCAGCAGATAATCCTTATGCAGGATATAAAGGCTTCAAAGCAGATTCTGTTACAGCAGGTTTGATTTACAAGTTCTAGAAAACAGCTATTTCTAAAAATCTTACAACTCTTGGGCTTCTGCCTGAGAGTGCCTCCTCCCAAGCAGTAGCAACACCACCCCACCCGTCACAATCAATGCAGTCAGATAGAGTGCATAATCATAGTTTCCTGTGTAGTTGACCAGTGCGACACTATAGAGTGGTGCAGAGACCTGTCCGATACCATAAGCGGTGGTAAAGGCACCCATGAGTATCACAGGATTGTGGGCAGCGATTTTGCCTCCGAGGTTGAGAAACAGTGCCACCAATCCTACAAACGTCCCACCATAGAGTAGCCCACTGAATAGAATGAGATAGATGTTGTTGGTCATCGTAGGCAGGAGTATGCCCACCACCTGTAGGCTCATGGCGAGGATGATGACTTTGATGCTGTCAAAGCGGTGTGCCATACGCATCCAGATGATACAGGAGGGGATGCCAGCGAGTCCTACCATCGTCCATGTGCGACTCCCCCAGCCTTCTAGCCCAGGGATGGTATCGATGATATTGGGCAGAAAGGTTGCCTGCACGACAAAGCCTACCCCTTCGGTAAAGTATGCCATAGTCAGCAAGATCACAAAAGGGCTGAAGATACTGATGTCAAAGCGATGCTTGGTAGCAGACTGTTTGACATGGTGGTCAAAGGAGAGGATATAGATGGTATAGATTGCCATAAAAATGCCTACAACACTCAATACCAGCCATGAGATACGCCAGTCAAAACCTAGGGAGAGTACCCCTTTGGAGATGAGGTCAGTGACCAAAATAGCGATACCAATACCGCTAAAATGAATCCCCATGGCTTTGGTTTTGTCCTCCATATTGAGCTTGGTCATGACGATGGCTGAGCCTACCACCATGCCCATGGCTGTGCCAAATCCTGCGATGAGTCTGGCAATCATCCAGAGGGATTGGTTGTCAGAGAGTCCCAGTACGATGGTTGTGAGTACAGAGAGCACCATGCCGATACGAAAGTATTTGACTTTTGTATTGATATCTTGGATAAAAATTGCAAAAATAGCCCCAGAGAGATAGCCAACAAAGTTGACCGATGCCAGCATCCCTGTGGCTGTCACATCGAGGAAATCCTCCAGCATAGGAGGCAGTAGTGAGGTAAAAGCAAAACGTGCCACACCAATACCCAGTATCAGCGATATGATGCCAGCTGTGAGAATGGCAAAGTTGCTGTTTCTATACATTTCACAGCTACTCACGATGATGCTCCCTGAAGTATACTAATTGTATTTTGATTTGGTATTAAATCTATCTTTTCCATAGGTTTCCTTCAAAAAAATTGATTGGAAAGTATAACATAGATTAATAAGAGACGCTTCTTTTCGTTTACGAATCGTTGTATCTGATACGGTATACTCTAAGCTACAAGGAGAAAGTATGTCACGAAAATTACCTATCATTTCAAGCTTGTTTCCTGCGTTGCTGATTGGATCCCTCTCAGCCTCATCGCTGGAAATTTATCAAGATGGTGCCAAATATCGCACGATTCCCAGTGATCGATTTATCGGTTTGAGTAGGGGGGTGCAGGCGACCTGTGATGGGCAGGCCTTGACGCTGTTGCCTTTGGCAGTCTGTCCACCCAAGCAGAGGCTCTGTGCCGAGGTAGGCAAACTAGAGGAGCTCGGACGTTCAGTGCGTGCATTGCAACTAGAGGGAAAAACGCTTGACAAGTTTATCACTATTGCCAAACCGACCCAAATAGATGCCACACAGTGGATCGAAGCAGCTGCCAAGATCGGCACACACCAATCTGAGCTCGTGCATAAAATCAATCAGCTAAACAAGGCACAGCGTAGTGCCAAGCAGGCCTTTGATACACAGGCTCCCACCCAAGCAGCTACCGTCGCCAAAAAGAAATGCGTAGGAGAGCTAGAGCTCACTATCCCTGCTGGTTATATCGGAGCCAAACTCCTCTATGAGGCAGATACCAGTGATCCTAATGCGATTGCGATTAAACAGTTTATCGCTCTGAGTAACCATAGTGGTATCGATATCGTCGCCAAGGAGGCAGATATCTACGCGAGGTCTTATCAGGTCTATTTGCGGCCACAGCAGTTTACGCCATGGGTAGCTCAGATTCAGCAATCTCTACGCAAAAATAAGCGTATAGATAGTGCCAGATATGCAAGTAAATCCCCACAACGAGAGAGGTACTTGTCTGAGCCAGATATGGAGGTCAATGCCATGGTCGCACCCGTAGTAGCACCAGAGTCCAAGATGGGAGCAGTGATCCAAACAGGCTACAAAAACTACCATGTTTCAGGTATCGAACTCCCCTCTACAGGTGAAGAGATCAAAGTCAAGATTGCTGATTACAAGACCACAACAACATGTGAGCTGGTGAGCTATCCCTATCGAGACAGTCGGGTTTACCGTGCCTGTAGCTTCACCCCACAGTCTCCTATCGAAGCCAACAAATGGCGTATCGAAAAAAACAAAAGGCTCGTCAGCGACCAAGCCTATGGCACCTATCGTGATGGCAAGTATCTGCTCAATATCGAGGTGGATGAAGCACTACTCACCACACGTACCCCTATCGTCAAACGTGACCGCAGTAGTGGGATATTTGGTGGATCAATCCGTAAAAAAGATGGCTATACTGTGGCACTCACCAACCTCTCTGATCAGACCAAAGAGGTCAAAATCATTGAGCGTATTCCTACTTCGACTACAGACAAAATCCAGAGTAAACTCCTGCGTGTAGAGGGTGCGAGTTCTCACCGCCTCCTCAAAGATGGGAAGCTAGAGATCACGCTCAAGCTAGCCCCTCACGCATACCAAGAGATCAAAGTGCTATTTGAGCTAAGTTACGACAAAGCAACAAAAGTAAGTTACTAGAGAGAATCATGAGGCGTATTATGGTATAATACGCAACTTTATGATGCGTTACCGTCAAGGCTAAAATATATGAAAGGATTATTATGACAAAAGAGACAAAAGAAGTAAAAACGATTGATCAGCGTATCGACCGTATCTATAAAATGGCAAAAGAACATTTTGGAGAGGTACGATTCGTGGGCATCAAAAGACACACAAAAGTAGGCTGGGTAGCCAAGATACAGTTTGATGAGTTTGACTCCTTTATGGCGGAGGGAGCAGATGCTACAGATGCACTCAGAACACTCAGAAAGCGACTCAAGAAAGTGATAGATAGATACAATACGGTATGATAAAATTAGAAATTTAGGATAATTTTTGTGAGAAAAAATATTATACTGATAGGATTTATGGGGGTGGGCAAAGGCACAGTTGCACGAGCCTATGCCAAACGCTATGGGGTATTCAATATCGATACAGATGACCTGATCGAGTCTTCGGTCAACAAAGAGGTCAAAGAGATCTTTGCCAAATATGGCGAAGCACACTTTAGAGCCCAAGAGCAAGCCTGTGCTAACTGGATCAAACAGTCCGTCAAAAAGACATTGATTAGCTGTGGAGGAGGATTTTACAAAGTCAATAACCTCCAAAAGCTAGGTACGGTAGTCCTGCTAGATGCCTCATTCGAGTGGATTCATAACCGCTTGAAAACGGCTAAAAATAGCCAAGAAAAACTAGCTAAACGCCCACTTTTTTCTGAGATAGAGAAAGCCAAAGCCCTCTATGACGAACGGGCAGTTGCCTATAAAGAGGTAGCTGATATCATCGTCAATGTCGAAGGAAAAACCATGAAAGAGATCTGCAAAGAGATCAAAAAGATAGCCAAATCGTAGATGTGACTATACTGCAATGCGTCATTCCGTGCTTGACACGGAATCTATGGCTCAAAGCAATAGGCATATCTGGGCATCTACCCTGCCAAGCCAAGCCCTAGATCCTGAATCGAGTTCAGGATGACGGTGGGGTTGTGCGTCACATCAAAGCATATGCGACGATGGTCACACCTATGACCTCTCCCACAATTCCAGACCCTTATAGACAGCAGTCAACGCCCCAAAGAGTATCATCGTAGAGATCATGCATTTGGGGGCTTGATCATTGAAACTACCTCCACTTTGAAAAATAGTATAGAGGATGACTTCCCATAGGATGATGGTTGCGATTCCTGCAGCTCTTTTGCTCCAGAGGATGATGGTTTTTTTCTGTGCTTGTTTTGTCTGGTTCATGGGCGTATTTTATCCTAATTCGCTATAATTTTGCCAATAACTTACAAAGAGGCTTGATGCAGCAGTTTGAGCAGTACCTACGAGACAATCTCCCCACGGTCGATACCTTTCATCCTATCTATGTGCAGGCTCTTGGCGATATGCTACTGGCTGGGGGCAAACGCTTTCGCCCGATGCTCTTGCTTCGTGTGGTGGAGGCGTACGAGCCACTGCTGGTAGAGTCTGCGATGGCTCCTGCTCTGGCATTGGAGTATTTTCATACCTATTCGCTGATTCATGATGATTTGCCTGCGATGGATGATTCTCCTCTGCGTCGCGGACATCCTACACTGCATGTGACTTATGACCAAGCCACTGCAATCCTCGTAGGCGATGCCCTCAATACCCATGCCTTTTTGTTGCTGGCACGTGCGGCATTTCGTGAGGATATACGGATCAAACTCGTAGAGATACTGGCTCGCAATGGCGGTACGGAGGGGATGGTACTAGGACAGGCGATTGACCTCTATTTTGAGAACACGCCACTGACCATCGAACAGGTCAGAGAACTGCACACCAATAAAACCGCCAAACTCATCGCTGCTAGTCTCCAGATGGGAGCAGTGATCGTAGGATTGGAGCATGCAGTGCAGCAGGCACTCTATGATTTTGGTATCAGGCTTGGATTGCTGTTTCAGATACAAGACGATATCATCGATGAGACACAGAGTAGTGAAGAAGCAGGCAAAATCACAGGCAATGATGGAGAGAAGAACAGCTTTATCAATCTCGTAGGCTTGGAGGAGAGTATCGCCCAAGCAGACACCTTGGCAGCAGAGCTAGAGACGCAGTTTCATGCCTTTGATGAGCGATTGCAGGACGCACTAGAGCCACTGATACACACATACCTCTATAGGCACAGATAGGTGTCTCTGTCATCCTGAACTCGATTCAGGATCCACGGTTGGATTTTGAATCGAGTTCAGGATGACGATATGAACCAGAGTATAAAAATAGCACAACAAGGACAACAATGACCGAGCAGAACACAATGCGTAAAAAGATGGCAGATACGATTCGATTCCTCGCAGCAGACATGGTACAACAGGCAAACTCAGGACACCCAGGTGCACCTATGGGCTTGGCAGATATCGCTGTAGTATTGGGAGAGCATCTCTCGCATAACCCCAAAAATCCCAAGTGGCTCAACCGAGACAGATTGGTATTTTCTGGAGGGCATGGTACGGGGCTGATCTACTCACTGTTGCACCTCTGGGGCTATGATGTGAGTATGGAGGATCTCAAAAACTTCCGTCAGCTAGATTCCAAAACCCCTGGACATCCAGAGTATGGACATACAGATGGTATCGAGATTACGACAGGCCCTCTAGGTCAGGGAATCGCCAATGCCGTAGGGTTTGCGATGGCAGAGGCATATACTGCCAATCAGGTCAACTCTGATACCTGTGCACTCATCGATCACAAGGTCTACTGCCTCTGTGGTGACGGCGACCTCCAAGAGGGTATCAGCTATGAGGCCTGTGCATTGGCGGGACATCTGGGACTCAAAGACCTCGTGCTGATCTATGACTCCAATGAGATTACCATCGAGGGGGATACGAGTATCGCATGGAGCGAGAATGTCGCACAGCGTTTCGAGGCTCAGAAATGGAATGTACTCAAGATCAATGGTCACTGCTATGATGAGATTGACAAAGCTTTCACTGAGGCAAAAACAGCAGATAAGCCTACCATCATCATCGCCAACACTATCATCGGAAAAGGTGCCCAAGGACTAGAGGGTAGCCATCAAACCCACGGTGCACCATTGGGCGTAGAGACCATTAAGGCCTCCAAGAAAAAAGCAGGCTTTCCAGAGGAGGAGAGTTTCTATATCTCCGAAGATGTATTGCTACGATTCCGTTGTGCTCTAGAGCAGGGAGAACTGGCAGAAAAAGAGTGGATCCACAGACAAAAGGAGGCACCACTCATCGAGCAGAACCATGCACTAGAGCGTCTACAAAATCCCGACTTCTCGACGATTGAGTATCCTGATTTTGTAGGCTCAGATGGCTTTGCTACCAGAGATTCCAATGGACAGATTCTCAATGCGATCTCCAGAGCCCTGCCAGGGTTTATCGGAGGCTCTGCGGATCTGGCACCGTCAAACAAAACCACACTCAAAGAGATGGGGGATTTTCCCAAGGGTAAAAACATCCACTTTGGTATCCGTGAGCACGCCATGGCAGCCATCACCAACGCCATGGCACTGTATGGCACAGTGATTCCGTTCAATGCGACCTTCTTTGTCTTTTCTGACTATATGAAGCCTAGTGCACGGATCGCAGCATTAACAGGTATCCAGAACTTTTTTGTCTGGACGCATGACAGTATCGGTGTCGGAGAGGATGGTCCTACCCATGAGCCGATCGAGCATATTTCTCAGTTTAGAGCGATGCCAAACTTCTATCTCTGGAGACCTGCGGATGCGACAGAAAATGTAGAAGCATGGAAGACAGCCCTCCAGATGCAAGCCCCACATGGCTTTGTCCTCAGCCGTCAAAAACTCAAAACCCTCAAGCCAACCAGAGACTACGGTGAAGTCAACCGTGGTGCCTATATCGTCAAAAAGAGAGACAACGCGACACTCACTATCATGGCAAGTGGCTCAGAGCTCATGCCCTCTCTGCAGGCTGGATGCTTTCTGGAGCAGATGGGTATCAATGCGACTATCGTCTCTGTGCCATGTCTAGACCTCTTCAATGACCAAGACGATGCCTACAAGACGGCCGTCATAGACCCAGCCACCAAAGTCCTAGCAGTTGAAGCAGCGACTGCCACAGAGTACTACCGCTACGCTGACGATGTACTAGGCATGGAGAGCTTCGGAGCCTCCGCACCAGCTGGTGAACTATTCAAAAAGTTCGGATTTACCATCAAAGGGATCAAAAAAAGAGCTTGTGCCTTGATGGGCGTAGAGAACAAGTCTGTAACGATTGAGAAGCTGGGAGAGGCGTAGTCGATAGTTTTTTAAGTCGCTGTGCTGGCATGAAGACCATGAAACTCGGTATCTCTTCTTGAGATGAGGAACTTTTTTGGTGTAATTTTAGGAAGATGGTGAGACTTACCCTTGAAATAGTAGTGCTATCTCTATCTCCAATACTTTTGAAATCTTGGCAATATGACGGATGTTGAAGTGATGATTTTGTTTGCGAAGCTCTGCTCTGCCTAGATAAGCCCCTCCACTCATACCTATCTCCAGAGCAAGTTGCATTTGAGTAAAACCTCTTGCTTCTCTATATTTTCTGACATTAGCAGATACAGTATCAAGCACTTGTTCACTGTAGAGCTCTAAATCTTCTGTCTGCAATAGTTATCCTGACGATATATGTATTTACCGATGTATAATAATGGATTTGCTATAATTCTTCAACGATATATACATCGTTGAAGAAAATGAGG
>CAZEIN010000135.1:0-6355 GCA_964512425.1 uncultured Sulfurovum sp. | reverse complement strand
TTCAAATATTATCTCATGGTCGGCTAAAGCCAACCCTACAAATTCTGTCAAAATACCCGCAGGAAATAGACAGCTGTAGGGTGCGTATCACGCACCATTATGGGTATTACAATCTCTATTAAACTCTACGGTATATTGGATACTTGGTGCGTGTTACGCACCCTACGAGAATCATTATATATCTCCGTTATATTTAACATCAGTAAGAGAATTTAAGCTATACTCTCCTTAGTAAGCCAAAGGAGCATCCCATGGGTACCAAATACCGCAATGAGACTATCAGAAGCTTCCAGAAGCAGGAGAAAATTAGCAAGGCGGAGTATAAGATACTCTTTGAGCCAAAAGAGGAGTACTCTGAGGAGCAGGAGCTGCTTTTTGATGAGATCCTGCAGCGTGTCATCGACCTTCAACGGGAGGAATTACGTATCTCTCTGGATATGCTGGTATTTCCTCGTTTTGAGTTTCAGAACTACACCTTTCCTGATGATGCTGTACTGAGCTTCGATCATGCTATCTTTGCCGGCAAATCCAACTTTGAACAGGTGACCTTTGGGCAGGAGCTGATCTTTGAGGGAGCAACCTTTCGGGACAAGGCGTACTTTAGGGATGCAACCTTTCGTGGAAAAGCGGTCTTTACCAGTGCTACCTTTCTGGAAAAGTCCTATTTTAGACGGGCAGTATTTGAGGATGAAGCGTTCTTTCTCAGTACCAGCTTTATCGCAAAAGCGGATTTCAGGGATGTGGTCTTTCGAGACAAGGCACTGTTTCGTGGGGCGGTATGTAAGGATCTGATACAGTTCTCAGGAGCACAAATCAGCAGTCTCGATCTGGAGACCAGCCGCTTTGATGATGCCAGCTACCTGCATCTGCATGGGGTAGGACAGCAGGGAGGCAAGCCTATCCTCCTCTCAGGTAGACACTTCCCCAACAAAGAGAGTGCCAGGCATATCAAAGCCCACTTTGAGAAACAAAATAATATTACGGAAGCTAACAAATATTTTGTCATCGAGCAGAGCCTCTATCTCAATGAGCTAAAATCAGAAGATTGGTGGAGCCATAAAGGTAAGATCTTTACCGTTGCACTACACAAACTCATCTCTAACAGTGGTACCTCATGGATCAAGGTACTCTTTTGGCTACTCTTTTTTGCCCTTTTGGTGCTTCTGATACATGATGGAGTTCCTCAGGATAAAGCTACTCTACTCAGCATCCCAAATAGAGCTGTAGAACTCATCAATCCCATGAATATCTTTAAACGAGGCTATAACCTCTATGAAGGCAATAACTTTTGGGGAATGACTGTGCGTGTAATCGCTATGTATCTGATTTATCAATTTATGATGGCATTTAGACAGGATACGCGGAGGAAATAGGCTCTCACACGAATACCCCATCTAGATAGAGCCATCTGCCTTTAAGTTTTATAAAATGGCTCTTCTCTACCATGTCCCCACTATCCAACATAGCGCAAAAAGTTACGAATGCTTCTGAATCACCATCTATAAATTTATGTATCTCCAAGCCTAAAAAGTCTGTATCCTGACAAAAGAGCTCTATCCCATCTCTCCACAGTCTAATATCCATACTATAATCTGTATTATCAGGATGTGTAGTCTGTATAATATAATCACTCTGATTTGCTGCATAGGCACTGTATCGGCTCTTCATCAGAGTAAGAGCATCTTTGGGTTGGGCCCCCTTGTGGTAGGGCTGACAACATTTTTTATATTTATTTCCACTACCACAAGGACAGGAGTGATTAGGGCCGATTTTTTTCAAGCTCATACCTACTCAAAATGAAGGTGGTGTGATGATGCTGATATAACTAGCCTCTTGATCAGTTTTATTCTCAATTTTATGTGGAATTTTAGGATTGAATCGTATCGTATCCCCCTCCTCCAATAGATAGCATTTCTCCCCTACCTGTACTGCTATCGTACCACTCAATACCATATCGATCTCTTCTCCACCACGGGTATGGGGGAGCAATTCATTGGTGATACGCTGTGGCTCTAGTTCAACCAATACACACTCTACCTCTCCTTGAAGATCAGGAACGAGTAGTTCACATTTATAGAGTGGGTCAGGGAAAGAGATTTTTTTACGTTGATCTTTGCGTACAACGAGAAAAGACTCATGAGTCGTATCTTCAGGCTCTTCAAACTCATCTGCAAAAAGTGCTGCTATCGTAGTATTGAGTACCTTGGCAATCTTACGTAGGGTCTCTACGGAGCCTTGCGTGGAACCTTTTTCTAACTGCGAAAGCATCCCTGATGATATCCCTGCTTGACTTGCCAATACTTTGGCACTAAATCCCATCTCATGTCTTAATACTTTGATTTTTTCTCCAACATGGTATACCTCTTCCATAAAACCTCCCTTTCTCAGGCATAGTATAACATATTTAATATTATTAAATTTACTTGCATTTAATGGGAATATATGTTAATATACTTAAATAGTTTAATCAAATTAAAGGATTTGCAATGATTGTAGGACTAATCAGAGAGATTAAAGTACATGAATATCGTGTCGGTATGACACCTGATTGCGTAGGGACTTATGTTCGCAAAGGGCACACCGTACTCGTAGAGACTTCTGCTGGACATGGTGCGGGATTTGAAGACGAGGCTTATATCGCCCAAGGTGCAAAGATTGTAGAGAGCAAGCAGCGTATCTTTGATGAGGCAGAGATGATTGTCAAAGTCAAAGAACCACTCCCTAGTGAGTATGACTTTTTCAAACAGGGGCAGATACTCTACACCTATCTCCATCTCGCGGCCGATGGTCCTCAAGCCAAAGCACTCATGGACAAAGGAGTTAAAGCAGTTGCCTATGAAACCATCACCGATGAGACCGGACACCTCCCCTGCCTCATCCCCATGAGTGAAATCGCAGGCAGACTCGCCACCCAAGAAGGAGCCAAGTACCTAGAGAAACCTTTTGGTGGACGTGGTGTGCTACTGGGTGGTGTTCCTGGTGTCAAGCGTGGCAATGTTGTCATCATTGGAGGTGGGATCGTAGGGATCAATGCCTGTAAGATGGCGGTAGGTCTGGGAGCCAATGTGACCATCCTAGATATCTCTGCGCAACGTCTGGCCTATTTAGATGATATCTTTGGATCGCAGATTACCACGCTCTATTCTACCCGTACCAATATCGTCAACAGTATCAAAGAAGCAGATTTGGTCATCGGAGCAGTCCTTATCCCGGGTGCTGCTGCCCCAAAGCTCATCTCACAAGAGGATCTCAAGATGATGAAAAAAGGCTCCGTTATCGTCGATGTTGCCATCGATCAGGGTGGTTGTTTTGAAACCAGTCATGCCACCTATCATGACAATCCAACCTATGTCGTGGAGGATGTAGTACACTACTGTGTCGCCAATATGCCTGGAGCCGTCTCACTTACCTCGACCATGGCACTGACCTCCAATACACTTCGTTATGGTCTCGAAATCGCAAATAAAGGTCTGGAAACTGCCGCCAAGGAGAATATCAATATTATGAATGGTCTCAATATCTATGATGGTAAATGTACCAATGAAGCTGTAGCTAAAAGTTTGGGATTGAAGTATTGGGAGCCGAAGTTCTAGTGATACACATTTTAGAGATACTCCTCCACCACCCACTGGGCAAACGGAATAGCAGAGGTAAACGCAGGGCTCACTGCATTGAGCACATGCACACTCCTCTCATCCCCCTCTACTACAAAATCCTGTACCAGCTCTAGGCTCTGTGTATCGAGTAGTTGGGCTCGGATACCAGGGGTGCTCCAGTGATCATAACCCTTGTGATCCATCCCTTTGGTGAGCTTTTGTGCCAAGCCTATGAGGTGGGATTGGAGATATTTTTTGACCTCACCAATCGCAAGTGAACGAAAGCCAAAAGCATTGGTGAGGAAAAGTTTGGCTTCATAATAGAGTATCTGCACCATCTCATCGAGATCAAAGTTGGCAAATCCCTTGTAGTTCTCCCTCCAAAAGGCAGGGATCGCGGTAGGGCCGATCTTGGCTGCATCATCCACTGTCAATGTATAGTGAACACCCAGAAAAGGATTGGCGAGATTGGGTACAGGGTAGATATTGGTGGTTAGCTGGCTGAGATTATCACTATCCTTGAGGTAAATACCTTTGAAGGGGATGATAACGTAGTGCTCCGAAAACCCGAAGTCTTTGGCGATTTTGTCAGCATAGAGTCCTGCACAGTTGATGAGCTTTTTGTACGTTATCATGCCCGTGGTCGTGCCTATCCTGCCCTCTCCCAGCTGCCACTCATAGGCAGTCTGTGTGCGTATCTCGATTCCCATTTCATGTGCCACTTTGGCAAACTCTAGTGTCACTGCTCTAGGGTCTACTGTGGCGGTAGTGGGTGAATAGAGGGCTTTTTGGTAGGTGCTGATATTGGGATACTGCTCTGCTAGCTCTGCCTCTGTCAGCCAAGTGAGGGCTACGCCATTGGCATCTCCTCTACGCTTGAGCTCTTTGAGTCCTGCTAGTTCTGCCTCATCTGTTGCGATGACGACTTTGGCACAGGCATTGACTGCCAAACCACGCTGCTCACAAAAATCATGCATCGCACGGTTGCCCTCTCTGGTAAAGCGTGCCTTGAGCGAATCTGCCGTGTAGTAAAACCCTGCATGCAACACCCCTGAGTTGCGTCCACTGCTATGCATGGCAGGCTCTGCCTCCTTTTCTATGAGCAGCACCGAAGCCTCTGGTTCACGCTGCTTGAGAGCGATAGCGATGTTGAGTCCTATGATACCCCCACCGATGATGAGGTAGTCTACTGCGTCTTCTCTGTCCATTGTTTCTGTCCTTCTTTCTCGTTCCACTTGGTAGGTGCGACCAATACCATTCAATAGGAGGTTTGGATTTAAGATTTAGTTCTTGACCCACGAACTTAGTGATTACGCTCATCAGAATTGAGGTTTATTGCTCCTAGATTCCGCATCAAGCACGGAATACCGATATGCATCTGAGGCTCAACAAAACCTTTGGCAACAGCCAAAGCTTCTGTGGCAGAGAGTACCTCTATGACTTCAAAACCATTGTTTCTCAGGTTCTCTATCGTGGTGAGCATTCTACTCTGGTTCCTTATGCCAAAGCTGGCGTAGGTTCGGCATTTAGCCCTCTCTTGTATCTAAATTTGTGGATCACCATAGCAAGCACAAGAACCATAACACCAAGTATGTTGGTATTTTGTATCACGCCAAAATAACTCTCCATATCAAATACCTTATCTTGAGAGAAGAGGAGTATTGTGGCTACTGCAAACAAGGCTCTCTCAAAAATATTCATCTTGATATCCCAAAATCCTTCACTCACTGCAGCAACTCCTAAAAATCCAAGAATGGCAAAGGCAAACACCTCAAATTTCTCTGGCCAACTCCCTATAATCAACGGAGTAAAGGCAAAAAGTAGTGGCATGATATAAAATGCTTTTCCCAGAGAAAATGCTTTGAATCCTGTTTGCATAGGTGGTGTTCCTGCAATCGCAGCTCCTGCAAATGCTGCCAAACACACGGGAGGGGTTAGGTTTGAAACCTGAGCCAACCAAAATACCATCAAGTGTGCAGAAAGCAAATACATAGTGGCTTCTGGGACATCAACTCCTGCACTCACAAGAGCGGCAGTTGCAGGATCTAGCATCAAACTTACAAATGCTGGCGCTGACAAGACAACAAGTACCACATAGGCTGCCGTTGTAGGAAGTCCCATTCCCAAAAAGATCGCAGCCACAGAAACCATCATCAAGGCGAAAAGAAGGTTATGATTGGACCACTCTATGATAAGCTGAGAAAGAGTTATTCCAACACCCGAGATATTAATCACGCCAACAATAATACCGATACTGACAAGCAGTGTTCCAGTGACTACCATATTTTGTGCTCCATCTGCAAGAGCTTCAAGGATAAGTTTGAAATTCATCCTTTTGGTCTTGGTTAGATACGATGCTGCTACTATAGTCGCCATAGAAATTCCCGCGGCATACGTTGGAGTAAAACCCTGGATAAGCAAAAATATCAATGTCAAAATAGGGATGAAAAAATGGAATCCCTCTCTGATGATTGGCCACGCTTTTTTATCTACTTTATCAGCAACAATATCATACTTTTTGGCATGAATATGGATATAAAAAGAGATAGATATAAAATATAGCAGTGCGGGTAAAATTGAGAGCACAACAATAGTGGAAAAAGCAATTTGTGTCATCTGAGCCATAATAAAAGCCCCTGCACCCATGATGGGAGGCATAATTTGCCCTCCAGTACTTGCCGTAGTCTCGATAGATGCTGCCATGATTGGCTTAAACTTTGCTTTTTTCATCATAGGGATCGTGATAGAACCTGTTGAAA